>NZ_QTLK01000005.1:13255-46619 GCF_003602705.1 Bacteroides sp. AM16-13 | reverse complement strand
TGCAAGGCTTATACTGTGTTGCAGATACTTTGATCTGCAACCTATCTGCAACAGTATCTGCAACGTTACAACTATCTATTAACTAGTGAATTACACGCGTTTGGTTGCAGGTGGCAGATGTTTTCATGTTTTTCAACTTTATAGTAGGAGGATTACGCATCAAAATTAGGGTCGCAACCGTAAGTCATAAAACAAATTCACCTCCGTGTCCTCTGTGGTGAAAAGAAGCATTGAATAAATGAAAGAAGAGCGGTGAATGATAAGGAAATCTCCCGTTCATCCACCGCTCTTTATCTTATAATACTGATATAAGCTGAACTCCTAAAAATAAAAAGATTAGATTGAAAGCTCTTTCAATACAGTGACAAGATCTCTCTTGATTGGTTTGTCATTCTTAATAGCCTTACTGAACGGTACGTAAACGATTTCATCATGTTCGATTCCGATCATTACGTTACGTTGATCTTCCATAATAGCATCGATAGCAGCAGCACCGAGGCGGCTTGCCAGGATACGGTCGTGGGCAGTCGGGCTACCACCACGTTGCAAGTGACCTAAGATCGTCACACGTACATCGTATTGCGGGTATTCGTTTTTCACACGTTCGGCATAATGCATGGCTCCTCCGGTCAGTTCGCTTTCGGCTACCAATACAATACTACTGTTTTTTGATTTACGGAATCCGTTCTTGATAAACTCTTCCAGTTGGTCGACTTCCGTACTGAATTCCGGAATAATAGCAGCTTCCGCTCCCGAAGCGATGGCTCCGTTCAGTGCAAGGAAACCGGCATCACGTCCCATCACTTCAACAAAAAACAAACGTTCGTGTGAAGTGGCCGTGTCGCGGATCTTATCCACAGCGTCCAATATCGTATTTAATGCAGTGTCATATCCGATGGTAGTATCTGTACCGTAAAGGTCATTATCAATAGTTCCCGGCAGTCCGATACATGGAACATCAAATTCCTGTGCAAAGATACGTGCACCTGTCAGTGAACCGTCTCCACCAATGATAACCAAGGCATCAATGCCTTCTTTTTTCATATTATCATAAGCCAACTGGCGACCTTCCGGAGTCGTGAACTCTTTACAACGGGCTGTTTTCAGGATAGTACCACCCAACTGGATGATATTACTCACATTCTGACTCTTAAATTCTTTGATTTCACCCGTGACCAGACCTTTATAGCCTCTGTATATACCTTTGACTTGCAATCCATTGTAGATAGCTGCACGTGTCACTGCACGTATAGCAGCGTTCATTCCCGGAGCATCACCTCCGGAGGTCAAAATTCCGATACACTTAACTGTTCCCATATAACAATCTCTCATTAATTAGTTTGACGCGGCAAATGTACAATAAAAAGTTGAAAGCAGCGGTTATGAAGTTTTTTTTCGTATGAAGAAAACATTAAAAATGTTCAAATAGCCCTTTCTTGCTTTCTTTTTATTCATTCGTGTTACTTTGCCGTTTTTTCTTATGTTGCTTTGCTATTATTCTTTATATGAATAAAGCAATTATTCTTTGATAAGCGTCCGAATGTGATTGTAAATCTTCTCCATCAACCATTTCGGAGTAGAAGTCGCCCCACATACACCAATCGATTTTACGTTTTGAAGAAGAGAAGGATCGATTTCTTTCTCGTTATCTATCAAATGCGAATTAGCGTTCACCTTCAAACATTCTTCAAACAGCATCTTTCCGTTCGAACTCTTTTTGCCGCTGACGAAGAAGATCAAATCGTGTGTAGCCGCAAACTCCCGGAGCTTAGGCATACGGTTGGCAACCTGACGGCAGATCGTATCATAATATTCGAAAGTCGCCTCCGGTGAAATATGTTGTTTGAAGTATTCTACGATTTCTTGAAATTCGTCCAGTGACTTGGTTGTCTGTGAGAAAAGGCGGATACTTTTATTTAAATCCAGCTTTTTGGCTTCCTCTGCCTTTTCAATCACAATTGCTTTTCCGTCTGTCTGCCCTACCAGTCCCAGCACTTCAGCGTGTCCGCTCTTGCCGTAGATGACAATTTGTTTTTCTTCGTCACTGTCTGCCAGATACCCTTGTCGGATGCGTTTTTGCAAACGTAATACAACCGGACAGGTCGCATCGATAATCTCGATCTTATTTTCACGGGCAATCATATAAGTTTCCGGTGGCTCTCCATGCGCCCGGAGCAATACTTTTGCATTTTTCAATTGCTTGAATTCTTCCCGATTGATAGTGATTAATCCCATCGTTTTCAGCCTGTCCACTTCCCGGCTATTATGCACAATGTCTCCGAGGCAATAGAGTGTTTCTCCCTTTGCCAACTCTTCTTCTGCCTTATGAATGGCTGTCACCACACCAAAGCAGAAGCCGGAACCTTCGTCTATCTCTACCTTGATCATAAAACAAACTATTTACTTACCTTATTAAATTGTTCGAAAAGCCATTTTTTCTGCTCTTCAATCGATAAGTCGGTATTATCCAGGAGCAGCGCATCTTCTGCTTTGCGCAACGGACTTACTTCACGGTTTTGATCGATATAATCCCGTTGTTTCACATTTTCCAGAATCTCGTCGAAGCTGGCTGCCTGTCCCTTTGCTTTCAGCTCGTCATAACGGCGTTGAGCACGGATTTCGGGAGTGGCGGTTACAAATATTTTCAGTTCCGCATCCGGGAAAACAGTGGTACCTATGTCCCGGCCATCCATGACAATCCCCTTCTCATTTCCCATTGCTTGTTGTTGAGCTACCATTGCTTCACGTACGAAGTCGAGCGTACTGATAGGACTCACTTTGGAAGAAACCTCCATCGAACGGATTTTATTCTCTACATTCACACCGTTGAGATAAGTGTCGGGACGTCCGGTTTCCTTATTCAGCCGGAACGATATATGAATGTCCTTAATTTCTTTTTTCAGCCTCTCCGTATCGATAACGTCTCCGTCGAAAATTCCGTTTTCTATACTATATAAAGTGACCGCACGATACATGGCTCCGCTGTCAATGTAAATGTAGCCCACTTCACGGGCCAGATCTTTAGCCATTGTGCTTTTTCCGCAAGAGGAAAAACCATCGATTGCAATTGTTATCTTTTTCATATTCAGTTCATCTGATTTGTCCGCCAAAGATACGGTAAATTTGAAAATCAACCATAAGTTTGCCGTTAAAAGGAGCAAGACAAGTACGAAAGAATTAAAAAAGTTAAAAAGCCGGATAAAAAGAGGCAAAGAGGGGAACGAATACATGAAAATGTACTATATTTGCCCGGAGACACATGAAAGGACACTTTTTTTTAATCATTATATTAATAAATTTATGGAAGTTAAAAAATCACCCAAAGCAGACCTGGAAGGCAAGAAGTCTACATGGTTGCTCGTTGGTTACGTGGTAGTTCTAGCTTTCATGTTCGTGGCGTTCGAATGGACCCAGCGTGACGTGAAGATTGATACAAGCCAGGCAGTAGCTGATGTCGTGTTTGAAGAGGAAATTATTCCTATTACCGAAACCCCTGAACAAGCGGCTCCACCACCACCTGAAGCTCCAAAAGTAGCAGAATTGCTGGAGATTGTGGATGATAAAGCTGATATTGAGGAAACAACAACTATTATCAATGAAGATAACCAAGCTCGTGTAGAAGTAAAATATGTGCCTGTACAAGTTGTTGAAGAAGAACCGGAAGAACAGACTATTTTCGAGGTTGTAGAAAACATGCCGGACTTCCCGGGCGGACAAGCAGCTTTGATGCAGTATCTGGCAAAGAATATTAAATATCCGACTATCGCACAGGAAAACGGAACTCAAGGACGTGTTATCGTACAGTTCGTTGTTAACAAAGACGGTAGTATCGTAGATGCGAAGGTTGTACGTAGCGTTGACCCGTATCTGGATAAAGAAGCCCTCCGTGTGATTAATACCATGCCGAAGTGGAAACCAGGTATGCAGCGCGGAAAACCGGTACGTGTTAAATTTACGGTTCCTGTGATGTTTAGATTGCAGTAATTTGTAATAATATAAATTAGGAGGCTGCTTTCGGCAGCCTCTTTTTATTCATTAATTTTTTTATTCATCATGTTTACAGCTTCTCAATTACTTGATAAGATAAATAATCATATTTCTGAAATTCAGTTTACCCGGACGCCGAAAGGACTTTATGAACCGATTGAATATATCCTTTCTCTGGGTGGGAAGCGGATACGTCCTGTATTAATGTTGATGGGATATAACTTGTATCGGGAGGATGTGGCGTCTATATACGATCCTGCCACTGCAATTGAAGTTTACCACAACCACACCTTGTTGCATGATGATTTGATGGATCGCTCGGATGTGCGCAGAGGCAAACCTACTGTACACAAAGTATGGAACGATAACACTGCTGTTCTTTCAGGAGATGCTATGTTGATTCTGGCATTTCGCTATATGACGGGATGTCCGCAGGAACATTTGAAAGAAGTGATGGATTTATTCAGTCTGACTACACTTGAGATCTGTGAAGGGCAGCAGCTGGATATGGAATTTGAGTCCCGCTGTGATGTGACAGAAGACGAATACATTGAAATGATTCGTTTGAAAACGGCAGTGTTGCTTGCTGCTAGTCTTAAAATCGGTGCAATTTTGGCAGGAGCGACTGCTGAAGATGCAGAGAATCTTTATCATTTTGGGATGCATATCGGAGTTGCGTTCCAATTGCAGGATGATTTGTTGGATGTATATGGAGACCCGGAAGTGTTCGGGAAGAAGATAGGCGGAGACATTCTTTGCAATAAAAAAACATATATGCTTATCAAAGCACTGGAGCACGCAGATGAAAAGCAGCAGGAAGAATTGAATCGTTGGTTGAATACAGAAACTTTTCAACCAGCAGAAAAAATAAAAGCGGTAACTGAAATCTATAATCAGTTGAATATCCGTAATGTCTGCGAAAACAAAATGCGCGAATATTACACCCTTGCTATGGAAAGCCTGGCTGCAGTCGCCGTTGCAGAAGACAGGAAAAAAGAATTGAAGAATCTTGTGAAATTATTAATGTATCGTGAAATGTAGCTAAGTGTCAGAGATATGCCTTACAGACGATTACCAAATACTGATCAAGCAAGAGTTCGGGCGTTGAAAGCGGCAGTCGAAAAGGGGGAGATGTATAACGTACGTGACTTGGCTATTACATTAAAGACATTATTTGAGGCACGTAATTTCTTACATCGGTTCGAGGCTGCGCAAATTTATTATACACAGTGTTACAACAACCAGTCGCGTGCCAGCCGTAAGCATCAGATGAACGTGAAGACCGCCCGGTTGTATATCTCTCATTTTATCCAAGTACTCAATTTGGCAGTACTTCGCGATGAAATCAAAGTGGCGCATAAAGAATTATATGGCCTGCCTGCTTCAAACACAGTGCCGGACCTGTTGAGTGAAGCCGCACTGGTAGAGTGGGGGAAGAAAATAATTGAAGGCGAACAACAAAGAACAACTCAAGGCGGCATACCTATTTATAATCCGACTATTGCACGTGTAAAAGTGCATTATGATATTTTTCTGGAAAGCTACGAACGGCAGAAAAACTATCAGGCATTAACCAGTCGCAGTCTTGATGAATTGGCATCCATGCGTGACCGTGCAGATGAATTGATTCTGGATATCTGGAACCAGGTAGAAGCTAAATATCAGGATGTCACTCCCAATGATACCAGATTAGAAAAATGTCGCGACTACGGACTGATATATTATTATCGTTCCAGCGAGAAAGTAAAAGAAGAAAAAGAAATATCATGCTGATAGATACTCATTCTCACCTTTTTGTTGAAGAATTTACCGAAGACCTGCCGCAGGTGATGGAACGTGCACGGAAAGCGGGAGTTTCCTATATTTTCATGCCCAATATAGACAGTACCACCATTGATGCTATGTTGTCAGTGTGTAGGGATTATCCGGGTTTTTGCTATCCGATGATCGGGCTGCACCCGACTTCCGTCAATGAATCCTATGAACAGGAATTAGCAGTTGTACGCAAGTACTTGTCGACTTCTAATGAATTTGTGGCTATCGGAGAAATAGGCCTCGACCTTTATTGGGACAAGACTTTTCTGAAAGAACAAATTTTGGCTTTTGAAAAGCAAATAGAGTGGGCATTAGAGTATGACCTTCCGATTGTAATTCATTCAAGAGAAGCATTTGAATATATATATAAGGTAATGGAGCCCTATAAAAAGACGCCATTGACCGGCATTTTTCATAGTTTCACCGGGACATCGGAAGAAGCGGCGAAATTGTTGGAATTCGAAGGATTTATGTTAGGTATTAACGGAGTCGTTACTTTTAAGAAATCGACTTTACCGGAAACACTGACGACAGTTCCTTTGGAACGCATTGTGCTCGAAACCGACTCCCCTTATTTAGCTCCTGTGCCGAACCGGGGGAAGAGAAATGAGAGCGCCAATGTAAAAGACACACTTATGAAGGTGGCGGAGATTTATCAGATAACTCCAGAGCACGTAGCAGAGGTCACTTCTGTTAATGCGCTAAAAGTGTTTGGAATCCGCAAATAAGGTTCGAAAGGTTTTAAATTATATTAATTTGCAGTATTTATTCAAGATAAAAGAGGGAGAATGCTTCAAGAAAAGAAAAAAAAGAATACATTTGTAGCTGAAAATGCAGAAAACATGCAGGGAGAGATGCTCGAGTGGTTGAAGAGGCACGCCTGGAAAGCGTGTATACGCCAAAAGTGTATCCGGGGTTCGAATCCCCGTCTCTCCGCAGACATGAAAAAGAGAAGAGAAGTAAATACAATAATAATAATCAATTAATTAATCTTAAAAATTAGACACACAATGAAAAAGTTATTTGCAATTGTTGCTGTGATTGGGGCCTTCACTTTTGGCTCAATTCAACTTGCTCAGGCTCAAGATGCTCCTGCAGCAGAACAAACTGAACAACAAGCTGCTCCTGCCGCTGAAGCTACTACTGCTGCTGCTCCTGCTGCAGAAGAAGGTGGTATTCACAAGGAAATCAAAGTTAAATTCATCGAAGGTACTGCATCTTTCATGAGTTTGGTAGCTATCGCTTTGGTGATCGGTTTGGCTTTCTGTATCGAACGTATCATTTATTTGAGTTTGGCCGAAATCAACACAAAAAAATTCATGGCATCTATCGAAGCTGCTTTGGAAAAAGGTGATGTTGAAGCTGCTAAAGACATTGCTCGTAACACCAGAGGTCCGGTTGCTTCTATTTACTATCAAGGTCTGATGAGAATTGATCAGGGTATTGATGTAGTTGAGAAGTCAGTTGTATCTTACGGTGGTGTACAGGCTGGTTACCTTGAAAAAGGATGTTCTTGGATCACACTGTTTATCGCAATGGCTCCGTCACTCGGATTCTTGGGTACTGTAATCGGTATGGTGCAGGCATTTGATAAAATCCAGCAGGTAGGTGATATCTCTCCGACGGTTGTTGCAGGTGGTATGAAAGTTGCCTTGATTACAACTATCTTCGGTTTGATCGTAGCATTGATCCTTCAGGTATTCTACAACTATGTACTTGCTAAGATTGAAGCTCTGACTAGCGAAATGGAAGATTCTTCTATCTCTTTGTTAGACATGGTAATCAAATATAACTTGAAATACAAAAAATAATCGAAGATGAGTAAGTTAACATATAGAGCATCGTATTATGCACTTTATGCGATGTTTGCCATCATCCTGATCGTATTGTGCCTTTTCTTCTTAGGAGGAGATGCAACAGGCGATGCAGTGATTGCGGGGGTAGATCCCGAGATGTGGCAGCCGGCTCAAACAGACGCCTTACTTTATTTGATGTATGCTTTGTTTGGCATTGCCATTGCAGCTACTATACTTGGTGCAATATTCCAATTTGGAGCAGCCTTGAAAGATAATCCGGCAAATGCTATCAAATCTTTACTTGGTTTGGTTCTTTTAGTTGTTGTTTTAGTTGTTGCTTGGTCTATGGGTGACGGAACACCAATGCAGATTCAGGGCTATAGCGGTACAGACAACGTTCCTTTTTGGCTGAAAATAACAGATATGTTCCTTTATTCTATTTACATCCTGTTGTTTGTAACAGTTGTTGCAATCATCGTGAGTGGCATAAAGAAGAAATTATCCTAATCAATTGAGTAATTCTCAATTAAATAAGTAATAACAATGGCAAGAGGAAAAAGAAAAGTTCCTGATATTAACTCAAGTTCTACGGCGGATATCGCTTTCTTGTTGCTGATCTTCTTCTTGATTACAACATCAATGGATACGGACCGTGGTTTGGCAAGACTTTTGCCTCCACCGCCCGAAGATCAAGATCAGGATAATACTGATAAAATCAAAGAACGTAACGTATTGCAGGTATACTTGAATAAAGATGATGCTTTGATGTGCGGTAATGATTATATCGGTGTTGATCAGTTGAGAGAGAAAGCTAAAGAATTTATTGCTAACGTTGCTAACGCAGAACATATGCCTGAAAAAACACAAAAGAATGTAGAATTCTTTGGCACATATCTGGTTAATGACAAGCACGTAATTTCTTTGCAGAATGACCGTGGATCTTCTTATCAGGCTTATATCAGCGTGCAGAACGAATTGGTGGCTGCATACAATGAATTGAGAGACGAGTTGGCTGAACAGAAATTTGGAACTACATATGCGGAATTGAATGACGATCAGCAAAAAGCGATTCGTGAAATTTATCCGCAACGAATTTCTGAAGCAGAACCTAAAAAATACGGAGAAAAAAAGAAGTAAGTAATGGGAAAATTTAATAAGACTGGTAAACGTGAAATGCCGGCATTGAATACTTCTTCGTTGCCTGACCTTATCTTTACCTTGTTGTTCTTCTTTATGATTGTAACAACAATGCGTGAGGTAACGTTAAAGGTACAGTTTACACTTCCGCAAGGTACTGAACTCGAAAAACTGGAGAAGAAATCGCTGGTAACATTCATCTATGTAGGAGAACCTACGCAGGAATATCGCGCAAAAATGGGTACTGAAAGTCGTATTCAGCTCAACGACAGCTATGCTGAAGTTGGTGAAGTACAGGACTTCATTTTCCAGGAACGTGCAAGTATGAATGAAGGTGATGCAGCTAAAATGACTGTATCTCTGAAAGTAGACCAAAAGACAAAGATGGGTATTATTACTGACGTAAAAAATGCTCTTAGAAAATCTTATGCTTTGAAGATTAACTATTCAGCTACTAAACGTGGTGAAAAGTAATTAGTTAATTTGATATATAAAAAGGAAGGGTGTCCAAATCGGTTTGGACACCCTTCTTTTTTATATATTAATATTACACATTTGTACAACTCTTTCTATCGGGATTCTTTTTTAATTGTCTTTTACTCCATATACTTCTTTATGTATTCTCTTTTTGATTGTTTCAAAATCCTTTTCACAATCCAGCTCTCCGTGTACCATTAAATACATGGGAAGAAAATCATCTCCGGGTTTGTAAGGAGGTTGACAGTAGTCTTTTTCCCATAGTGTAAAGCCCTGGCGTTGATAAAAGCTGATACGTCGTTTGGCCATTTCCTCCACCGGACGTTCTACTTCCAATACGATCGGGCGTTTTAAATAATTGCACAAGTATTCCAGTGTACGTTTTCCATAACCTCCATTTCGCAGGGCAGGATTGGTTGCAAAGTGTTCTACATAGTAGAAACTGTCAAAATCCCAATAGGTAATGAAGCCGACTGGCAGGTCATCGTCGAAGATGATGTTATTATGAAAGTTGCCCGTACGGTCAGTGTACTCGCGCAGTTGTTCCAGCTGACGGTACTCTTCCGGTGGAAATGCATCAATCAGGAGCTCTTCCATGAATTTGTAATGTTGCAGGTCCGACGTACTGATTGGTTGAAGTCTAATCATGAGGTTTGGGTTTTAAGTTTGACAATAATATGATTGTATATTGATTTTGTTTTTGGATGAGTATTTACCATTGGTTACCATCGATGATTGTTATTCAATTAAGGAACATAAAACTCAATCATTCGGCGGATGGCACGTTGACAAACCGGGCAAAACTCCGGGTATCCGTTTGTTTTCATGCGACAGTCGTAGGCAGGACGGTAAATACCTTTAGCGGAATAGCCGCCTCCTTCATATACTCCTACCGGATATTTCTTTCTTTCAGCAATAGGAGTAGGGATCGGAGTGCCTAGTGGAAGCATATCTTTCCATTTGGAAGCAAAGTTCACCTGTGTTGAAATATTCTGTTCCCACGGTTCGACATCCAGTGGATAAGTATCCGTCATCACATCATCCTCATAAAAATACTCGTCGGCCAATCCGCCAAAGCTGTGCCCGAATTCGTGCACTACCACCGGTTTGAACATAGGGTGATGAGCTGTGGTTAGCGTATAAGAATTGTATATTCCTCCTCCGCCGTATACATCTGTGTTAGCGAGGATAATGATATGCTCGTAAGGGATACCAGCCAATGCATTGTGGATAGACTTTACCCGGCTGGTAGTCAGATAGCGATCTGAATAAAAGGTATCGAAATGAGAATGAACCGCCGTTTCTTTCCACAGATTTTCGCGGGGAACACTGACACCACTATCCGTTGAAGGACTGGCTACGGCAACAATATTAAATTTACCCTTCATGGAACGGAACGGCTCGTACGAAAACAAACTTTCGCAGGTACGTTGTGCATCCTGATAGAATATATCCATTTCTTTTTCTGTATATCCCTCTGCCAGAATAGCAACATCTATGCAGTCTTTTTCATTGCCACTTTGCAGTATATACCGGTGTGGAGTAACATGTGATACTCCCCGTTTATGAATCAGTATGTCATCCGGACGCACGATATGTTTGTAAGTAGCCATTGTTTTCTTTCGCGGAGAATATAAAGTCACTTCTATTTCTACAGGCTGTTTGGGATAGGGAAGAAGAAAGGTATTCTCAAACCCTTTAGCTGTTTCTTTGGCTTCGTCTGTTGACAGCCATTCTTGAAATAAAGAAGAGAAAGAAGTTTTGTAGATACACTGTTTGCTGGCAAGGTCTTTCACAATAATTTGTCCGTTGCCTTCCAAGGGAAGTTCGGAGAGATGATGTTGACGCCCTGCCCAGGTAGGGAGCTGTGAAAGCTCATCCAGATAAATAGCCTGTTGTGTAGCATCCCCGGTAAAGATATAATCCACTCGCAATGTTTTGTTCTGAAAATAATCAGCGAAATTCTGGGCATAACTTCCTATAGAAGTGCAGAAACACAGAATGATACAGCAAATATGTTTCATATAAATGGTATATTTATGTTTTTCGCAAAGGTACGAACTATTGTTGACTTATCCGCTTTCTGCAAATAAAAGTAATAGATTATAGTATTTGTTGTCGAAAAATCGCTAACTTTGCATAAAAGATTCATTGATAAAAACAATTTGATTCAAAAATGGGACATCATCAATTAGATGCATTAGATGAGCAAATTCTGAGACTGATTGCAGGGAATGCGCGTATTCCTTTTTTAGAAGTGGCAAGAGCATGTAATGTTTCCGGTGCTGCGATCCATCAGCGTATTCAGAAGCTTACTAATCTAGGAATATTAAAAGGTTCGGAGTATGTTATCGACCCCGAGAAAATCGGATATGAGACTTGCGCTTATATTGGTATATATCTAAAAGACCCCGAATCCTTTGACTCGGTAACAAAAGCTTTAGAGGCTATCCCCGAAGTGGTGGAATGTCATTTCACTACCGGAAAATACGATATGTTTATCAAAATTTACGCGAAGAATAACCACCACTTATTGAGTATTATTCACGATAAGTTGCAACCATTGGGCTTGGCGCGTACCGAAACATTAATCTCCTTCCATGAAGCCATTAAGCGGCAGATGCCGATTATGGTCGACATAGAAGATGAAGATTAATCATTAGTCAGTATTCGTGGTTGGATCACAGTAAGAAACAATTTTTTTACTTTCTTACGTAATCAACGAAAGCATAAGAGCAGAGATGTTTCTCATCCGCAGGATGGGCTTCTCTGCTTTTTTCCTGCCATACCTTTGAAGATACTTCCGGAAAATAGGCATCAGCTTCGGGAGCTGTACTGTCTATCTCTGTCAGGCAAAGTTCGTCAGCGAAGGAAAGAGCCTGCTGATAAATGCTTGCCCCTCCTATAATATAAATATGTTCATCCTCCCGGCAACTTCTCAAAGCCGTTTCGAGTGAAGGAAACACTTCCGCACCGGAACATACCGTGTCCGGATTGGAAGATAAAACGATATTTCTTCGATTGGGCAATGCGCCTTTCGGTAATGACTCGAAAGTTTTGCGTCCCATAAGTATGGTGTTTCCGGTAGTTAATGCTTTGAAACGTTTCAAATCATTCGGTAACCAGAAAAGAAGCTTATTCTCAAAGCCTATAGCCATGCGGCGGTCTACGGCAGCAATGATGGATACTTTACTCATATTTTTTACACGGCTACTGCTCCTGCAATATGCGGATGCGGATCATAGTTTACTAACTCGAAGTCCTCAAATTTAAAATCGAAGATGTTTTTTACGTCCGGATTGATTTTCATTTGTGGCAATGGACGAGGCTCCCGTGATAATTGGAGTTTCACTTGTTCCAGATGGTTCAGGTAGATATGAGCATCACCGAAAGTATGAACGAAATCGCCGGCTTTCAAACCTGTCACTTGTGCCATCATTTGCAGTAATAATGCGTATGAAGCAATGTTGAAGGGAACACCGAGAAATATATCGGCACTGCGTTGATATAGTTGCAGGCTCAACCGCCCGTCTGCTACGTAAAACTGAAAGAATGCATGGCAGGGAGGTAGATTCATATTGTTCAAATCTGCTACGTTCCACGCACTAACGATGATACGGCGTGAATCCGGATTGTGTTTGAGTGTCTCCACTACTTCGCTGATCTGGTCGATGAAGCCGCCGTTGTAATCAGGCCATGAACGCCATTGATAACCGTAGACATGACCCAAATCACCGTTCTCGTCCGCCCATTCGTTCCAAATACGTACTCCGTGTTCCTGCAGGTATTTCACGTTTGTATCTCCTTGCAGAAACCAAAGCAATTCGTATATGATTGATTTCAGATGCAGTTTTTTGGTTGTCAGGCACGGGAAACCGTCATCAAGGTTAAAACGCATCTGATGACCGAAGATACTGATCGTTCCGGTTCCGGTACGATCACTTTTTTCCGTGCCTTCGGTAAGTACACGATTGAGTAAATCCAGGTATTGTTTCATAATGAATAATTTGCAGTGAAAATGATTCTCCGTACAAAATTACAAAAATGGAGTGAATAAATTAGCAAACCAGCCGACGAACTTCTTCCAGGGAGAACGCTTTTTCCAAAACTCCGGTGTCAGCTGGGTGCAATGCTCGATATCGTTTCGGAACATATTATTTAATTCCCCCGTTATTCTTTTATCAAAAATAAAGGCATTTGTTTCGTAGTCATATCGTAGGCTGCGGCTGTTCAGGTTGGCAGTACCGACTGTGCAGAACAAGTCGTCGACCATCATAATTTTCGAGTGATGGAATCCCCCGTTGTACATGTAGACAGTAGCTCCCCTTTTCATCAGTTTATGTAACTTATAAAGTGCGGCATCCGGGGTAAAAGGAATATCGGAAGCAGAGGAAACCATGATGGTTACATCTACTCCCCGGTCGATTGTCCGGTTCAACGCCTTTTTGATGGAAGAAGTCGGTACAAAATAAGGATTGACGATATGAACATTCTTTTGTGCCGAATAAATGCTCATGGCATAGGCATGGCTCAACATACGGCTATTCTTTTTCGGGGTACGGTCTACAATTGCTACAACGATATTTGTACTGTCTGTCTGTTCCTCATGTTGAGGAAAATAAGCTTCTCCTCCTATATTCTGTTTAGTCTCTTTGTTCCAGATCGTCAGGAAAATCTCCTGCAAATCGTTGACTGCATCCCCTTCGATACGCATGTGCATATCACGCCAGGTTCCGATTTTGGGTAGTCCGTTGATATAATAATCGGCGATATTCATTCCGCCTGTATATGCCACTTTTCCGTCGATAACAGCAATTTTGCGATGGTCGCGGTGGGCGGCATGATTGATATAAGGGAAGGTGAACGGGTCAAACTTGACGATTTCGATTCCTTGTTCACGTATTTTCTTGAGGTGTTTCTTTTTAAGGGGCTTGTTGTTCGACCAGTTTCCGAAAGCGTCAAACATAGCTCGTACTTCAACACCTTCTTTCACTTTTTCGGCTAATAAAGTGAACAAAGCATTGGCAATGGAGTCATTTCGGAAGTTGAAATATTCCAGATGAACATGGTGTTTAGCTTCCCGGATGGCTTCAAATAAATCGATAAACTTCTCCCGTCCGCTTTTTAGCAGTTTGACTTTATTATTATCAGATATAGGGATTCCCGACTCTTCCAAGAAATGCAGTACTAGGGAATCGCTTGTTAGTCTGATTGAGTCTCTGGGCTGCGTCATCAGACTGTCGATGACATCTGCCTGAACATGTAATAAAGGCAGGAATAGAAATAAAATAAATATACGTAGTTTCAAAACTCTTCTCTCTATTTTAGTTTACAGAGCAACAAATATACAACATCTATGTTTGGGCTTACTTGGAGTAAAGGGTAGATTTATTATTGTTTAACACTAAAAGAGAGGGATAAAGAGTTCTTTGACTCATAAAGATAAAAATCCGGGAAACTTATGCTTTGGACTTTTAATCTGTATTTATTTTGTTTATGCCATAGAAGCAACCTTTCGTGTAGCCATAAATAATAGTACAACAGCTGCGATAATAATTGACTTTGGATCAAGGCTGGTAGTGCCATGATTAATCATGCCGATAAATACTTCTCTTATTGTTCCCCAAGCTGCTTCCAATCCGCCTAACCATACGAAAAGTACGGCAGCCACAGTCATTACGAAGGCACTCCAGATACGAGCCAGATGGTTGCTACGACCGGGTAAATGGTGCATGACACGGCGACTGAATCCGTTGTCTGCTATTTCCTGCTTGTTTTCTGCGAAGAAATCGCGCAAGAGCTTATCATTGTCTATTTCTGTCATAACCGTTTTGTTTTAAATACGTTGCTAATTTTTCTTTTCCACGTGACAGGTGGCTTTTCACCGTTCCTGACGGTACTCCTACAATACCTGCTATTTTGTCAATACTAATGTCCTCCATATAGAACAACATAATGCAGGTTCTTTCCACTTCCTTCAGCATTTTGAGTGACTGATAAACATCCATTTTCTGTCCTACATTCTCTTGTTCGGTACTGTTGATGGCGTCTATTTCTTTTGTATCCAAGTCGGCTGTCTCTTTCCGGCTGCGAATATAATCATAAAAAACATTATAAGCAATACGGTACAGCCACGTAGAGAAACTTGACAAGTTTCGGAAAGAGGCAATGTTTGTATATGCTTTGATAAATGTATCTTGTGCAAGGTCGTCACTCAATTCGCTGTCGCCGCAAGTCAGGTTCAGGAAGAATCGCCGGATGGGCGACTGGTACTTCTCCACCAACTGGTCGAAGGCCCTGGTGTTCTTGAACACCACGACCTGCGCGACTAACGATATATCATTGAGTTGGCTCATTTATTCTCGTCGTTCTTTGCTTCGTTTACTTCATTATGTTTCTCTCCGGATTCGGAAGGGATAATTTCGAAGCTATCGTTTTTGACGTTATCCTGATTCTTTTTTTCATCTTTATGGGTAGTATACGTCCGGGGAGCATCTGTACCTTGAGCCTGTTGTTTACTACCGATGATCCATTGTCCGATACCCATAAATGTAACGAGTAAACCGATCGCTCCAATTCCGAATTCACCGGTGATTGCCCAAAGGAAGATGAAAAGACCGATACCTGTAAAGGTGTTTTTGATGCCTTGTGAACGTGAGTCAACCGTTTTGTTTTCACGAATAAATTCTGCTGGCAATGGCTGACCTGCAGCGAGTGCCTGTTCGGCAAGACGATAGCGTGCTTTCCGATTTTTATAACGGAAGAAGAAGATTACAAACAGAATGAATACCGGAAATCCGAAAACGGCAATGATTGATATGATTGCTACGAGAATTCCTCCGTTGATACCAAAGCCGTGGAATGGGAAATCGTCGTCATCCGATTCGAATGTAAAACTGGCCTTACCATGACCAGTACTGATATTACTTGAGTTTGCATCTACTTCTGTGGAATCAGTGTCCGCTGTATCTACACCGATGACTGTGACAGCAGTATTGTTTGTTTTTGCTTTATTGTCTTTGGTCACAGTTACCTTTACTTTTCCGACGGAATCGCGGACAACAGTAGTTTGGTTTTGGGCAATAGCCAGTGTGCAAGTGGTCAGTACAACCATCAATGCTAATAGAAAATTTTTCATATCAATAGTTTTTTTATTTATTTCTTTGTTTGTTAGACGTAGTTAATATCATAGAAAGTTGCAAAGAGACGAAATATTTTTGATATTTGCGGAAATTAATAACGAAAAATGGAATTACCCGCTTCTTTCATAGATTATACCCGTGCCCTGTTGGGCGATGAAGAATACGACAAATTAGCTGTTGCTATCCAACAAGAACCACCTGTCAGCATCCGGTTGAATGATGGGAAATTAAAAATTGAAAATGGAAAATGCAGAATTGTACCGCAAGCAGGCTGTATTACTGATTTTCAACTTTCAGCTTTCAATTTTGAATTTAATCAAGTCCCTTGGTCTTCCGAAGGATTTTACTTGGATGAGCGTCTCACTTTCACGTTTGATCCATTGTTTCATGCAGGTTGTTATTATGTTCAGGAGGCTTCTTCTATGTTTGTGGAGCAGGTGCTCCGGCAGTATGTCACCGGACCGGTAAAGATGCTGGATCTTTGTGCAGCTCCCGGTGGAAAGTCTACTCATGCCCGTAGTGTGCTTCCTGAAGGGAGTTTACTGGTGGCTAATGAAGTCATCCGGAATCGTTCGCAGATTCTTGCGGAGAATTTAACGAAATGGGGACATCCGGATGTAGTGGTAACCAATAATGATCCGGCAGATTTTGCGGCTTTACCGTCTTTTTTTGACGTGATTCTTACAGATGTCCCTTGCTCCGGTGAAGGTATGTTCCGTAAAGACCCTGTTGCTGTAGAAGAGTGGAGTCCCGAGAATGTAGAAATCTGTTGGCAGCGCCAGCGGCGGATTATTGGTGATATTTGGGACACGTTGAAGCCTGGGGGAATTCTTATATATAGTACGTGTACATTTAATACAAAAGAGGACGAAGAGAATGCACGTTGGATTCAACAAGAGTATGGAGCCGAACCGTTAACTGTGCAGATACAGGAAAACTGGAATATAACAGGAGATCTTTTACCGGATAATTGTGATGGTTCTAAATCTTCTATTCCTGTCTATCATTTTTTCCCTCATAAGACGAAAGGCGAAGGCTTTTTCCTGGCAGCTTTTCGGAAGCCGGAGACAGGAGACGAGATTCCGGTATCTTCTTTCGCCAAGGAGAAGACTTCTAAAAAGAAAGATAAGAAAGGAGGAGCAGCATCTTCTCCTGTTTCGAAAGAACAGCTGAATATTGCAAAAAGCTGGCTGAATGATGAAAATTCGGACAAGTATATATTGTCGGCAGAAGGAACAAGTATTCGGGCTTTTTCAAAGCATTATGCTGATGAATTAATGGCAATGAAACAATGCCTGAAAATCGTATCGGCAGGAGTGGAGATAGGAGAAGTGAAAGGAAAGGATTTGATACCTGACCATGCATTGGCGATGTGTAGTTCACTTTTATGCCGGGAAGCTTTCGCTACGGAAGAAATAAGTTATAAACAGGCTATCACTTATTTACGAAAAGAGGCCATTACCTTGCCGGTAACAGCCCCTCGTGGATATGTTTTGCTTACGTACCGGCATATTCCTCTCGGATTTGTGAAGAACATCGGTAATCGTGCCAATAATCTTTATCCGCAAGAATGGCGTATTCGTAGCGGATACTTGCCGGAAAATATACGCATATTATCGGAAAGTACAGTTGATTAAAGAAGACCCTGCTGATTAAGGCAGTATTCCGGCAGGTATTTCCTGTTCGGAAAGGGTAAAACTAATTTGTTTGCCTGTGCCTGGTTCACCTCCAGCGATTTCTTCCAGCGTGTAGGAAGGAGGTGGTGCAGGTGATGTCCGCGTTTCTCCGATGGGTGGAGTATTCCAATTCAGATTCAAGCTTTTATCCAAGCGGTGAAATACGTATGCATTTCCCCACAAGATGAATTTATGATTGGAAATAGGCGTTGCTGCATCTTCCGAAAAAGTGAGAGTCAGTATAGCTTTCTCATTATTTCCTTCTTCTTTTTCCAGTTTGTAACTTCCTCGAGTTATTAAGGTTAGTCCGGATGAAAAAGCTGTTTGTTCTCCCTGTTTGAAAAAATAAGCATCCCGTGCGTGATTGTTAATTAGAAAAATGTCGGAAATGCCGGGCAGAAGATTTGCGTCTCCGTTGGGTAAGTTAGACAAGTAGCTGCGGAGCAACTTTATATCCTCGTAATTGTCGACAACCTTGATTGGCAGGGTGCAGGTTTCTTGTGTGGCGTTGTCCGTTACTGTCAGATAAGTTTGCCCGGTGAGAATACCGGTAACATAAATCATACGTCCGGCAGGTACTCCGGTCCAGCCGGTTTCGGTTCCTGCGCTTGCGATGCGTGTGTCTTTAATTTCAAGTGAGTAATCACCATTTCCGCTTTCCAGTCCAAGATAACGTCTGCCACCCATGGGCACTTCATATTCACTGTTGTAAAAACGAAGTGGATTTTCTTCATCCTCTTTACATCCACTGAATAGTGTAAGGATGCAACATAACATGAATAGATAGAATTGTTTAGGTCTCATAATCTGTATTTTATGTTCGTTGCAAATGTAACATATTATTTTGAAATATTTAGTTGGAACTTGAAGAAAATGAGAGGGAGAGGGGAGATATATTCAGGCACGGGTTACACGGATTTCACGGCTTTTAGAAATATGATTGTCATAAAGTAACAGCGTAATCCGTGAAATCCGTGTAACCCGTGCCTGAAATTATTATATAAACATACTTACATCACTTAAAATAGAAATTAGTATGTTCAGCGTAATCCATGTCTAAAGGATTTTATGTACTATTTACAGTTTGCTCTTGTAAATCCGTGCCATTGCTTTCTGGTACTGATTTTCCAGTTGCAGATAATTCTGATGGCTTTGGTAGATGACAGAAACTTCAACGAAATATTCAATCATACTAATTTGTCCACCTGTCAGAGCTTGTTTCAGCAGTGACAGATCTTGTTGCGACTGGAAAGTCTTGCTGTATTCTTCCATCGAAGCGTGCAGTGTTTTCGCTTCCCGGTAAAGCTGTGCCAATTCGGACTCTACTTGCAGGGTAGCATTATCCTTTTGCAAGTCAATGTTAAGAGCCTGTGCTTTAGCGATTTTTACCTTATTCCGGTTTTCGAAAAGCGGGAAAGAGAAACCTACCACTACACCGTTGAAAGGTACGCCTGTTTCTGTATTCCGGCGGTAGCCGAGTTCCAGTTTGGGCAGCCATTGTGATTTATTGACAGCAATCTGTTTACGGGCAACAAGACTTTCGTTGCCGAGTGCCATAAGAGTACGGTCCGTTGCCATGACTTCCGACTTCAATATTTGATAATCGCTTGGGAAAGGTATAGCCGGATATTGGTTTTCCTCGAAAACTACCGGAATATTACCATTCAGCGTATTCAACTCCTGCTGTTTGTTGCGGAGTGCTGTTTCGTTCAGAGACGCTTCTGTTCTGACATTCAACAGTTCCAGATTGATTTTGTTGGTTTCGAGAGCATTTGCATCTCCTGTTTGAAGACGCTTGGCATACATCTTTGCAAGTTCTTCCGCATTGCGGAGGCGTTCTTCCAGAATATGCTTTTGCTGACGAAGCATGATAATATCCAAGCAAAGTTCTTTCGCCTGTAACAGCTTCTCTTGACGGAAAACATCCGATTGACTGTCAAAAGCTCCGGCTTTCAGACGATTCAACTTGTTGCGTGTAGCATATAAGCTGGGAAAATCAAAGCTTTGTGAAACGACCAGTTCGCCGATTGTTTCGCTTTTATCTTTCGCTCCCCATAGATGTGCGTAAGAAAGAGTAGGATCAGGCAGGTTATTATCCGTTTTAGCTTCCAGCTTCTGCGAAGTAATCAGTTGCTCGTTTGCCTGCAACTCCTTATTGTTCGTTTCGATATTCTTCAATACCTGTTCAATTCCGTTTTGGGCTTGCACTTTGCCTATGGTTAAGAAAAGAAGTGCAGCGCTTATGGTCATGATTTGTTTCATTTCTAATTTCTTTATTTATTACAAGCTATTGTTGATAGATACTTTATGATAAGACATCTATTTGTTTGGCACCGAGGAGCGACCCGTTTCTCACCGAGAAACACTTGGTTCCTCACCGGGGAACGATGGTTTCCTCACCGAGGAAAAACATCACCCGCTACAGGCTTTCCTGGGCCTTTTTCCGATGCATCATCAGATAAACAATCGGAACGATAAAACCGTTCAAAAAAGTAGACGTTAATAACCCTCCTAAAATCACTTTTGCCATCGGACTTTGAATCTCGTTACCGGGCAAGTCGCCGCCGAGTGCCAATGGAATCAGTGCCAGTGCAGAAGACAATGCCGTCATCAAAATCGGATTCAGACGGTCGAGAGAACCTCGGATTACACTATCGTACACATTCAAACCTTCTTCCTTTTGCAAATGATTGTAGTGGCTGATGAGCAACATACCGTTACGCGTTGCAATACCGAACAAGGAAATGAAACCGATGATAGCCGGAATACTGACTTCTCCTGTTGTAATCACCAAAGCAAATACACCACCGATCAGTGCCAGCGGAAGATTCAGCAAGATGACGCCCGACTCTTTCACGCTGCGGAACTCATTATACAATAACAAGAAGATTACTACAATGCTGATAAATGAAGTCAACGCCAGTGTCCGGCTGGCAGCCTGTTCACTTTCAAACTGTCCGCCATACTCGATGTGATAGCCTTCGGGCAGTTGCACCGATGTGTCGATGCGTTTCTGAATATCATTTACAACACTACGCAAATCGCGGTCGGCCACATTGGCAGAAATCACAATTTTACGTTTTACATTCTCGCGGTTGATCGTATTTGGTCCCATGGCCGATACCACTTCTGCTACATAGCTCAAAGGAACTTTGCGACCGTCATTCGTGTCTACCATCAAGTTGCGGATTTTTTCTATTTCATCCCGGGCATCATCCTTCACTTTCACGATCAGATCGAAACTCTTGCCTTGCTCATAAACCTGCGAGATCACTTTTCCAGCCAAAGCTACGTTCACATATTCCGAGAACTCCGGCAGAGTAATACCGAACTTAGCCAGCATTTCCCGTTTAGGCTGTATTTTCAGTTGCGGACGTTCAATCTGTTGTTCCACGTTCAGGTCGGCAACACCGGGAATATCACTGATAGCTCCTTTAATTTGATTACCGAGTGAGAACATTTTATTCAGATCGTCTCCGAATAGCTTGATAGCGATATTCGCTTTCGTACCCGATAACATAGCGTCGATACGGTGGCTGATTGGTTGTCCGATTTCTATATTTGCCCCGGTGATAGTACCCAACTTTTCACGTACATCAGCTACCAGTTCACTGCGCGAACGATCTTTCAGTTCAAACGGAGCTTCTATTTCAGAAACGTTTACCCCTAATGCATGTTCGTCCAGTTCGGCACGTCCCGTTTTCCGGGCTACGGTTTGTATTTCGGGAATCGTCATCAATAACTCTTCTGCCCGCTGTCCCATTTTATTGCTTTCTTCCAGTGAAATACCCGGTAGAGAACTAATATTGATGGTGAACGATCCTTCATTAAAGGAAGGAAGGAAACTGCGTCCGAGTGTAAAGAACACTCCGAGGGCAACCACAAAGAGTGCGATTGTACTTCCAAGTGTCACTCGTTTGTGTGCCAGCACCCAAGTCAGTGCCTTTTCATAAATCCCTTTCATCCAACGGGCAAGGGGAGCTTCTTTCAGTTCCTTGTTTGTCTTATTGCTTCCTAATAGATAAGAACAGAGCACCGGAGTCAGCGTCAGAGCAACTACTGTCGACGCGAACAATGCTACGATAAAGGCAACGCCCAGCGGAACCAACATTCTGCCTTCCATTCCGCTAAGGAAGAACAACGGTACAAAGCTGACAACGATAATCAGCGTAGAATTAAGTATAGGCATCCGCACCTCTTTCGAAGCATTGAATACCACCTCGAGTGTACTTAACCTTTCCGCTTTTGCTTTCTGACGGTTCTCCCGCAGTCGTTTATACACGTTTTCCACATCGACGATGGCGTCGTCTACCAATGATCCGATGGCTATCGCCATACCTCCGAGGCTCATGGTGTTGATTGTCAGTCCCATGTAGTGTAGTGTCAGAATCGAAACAAGCAGGGAAAGAGGCAGCGTTACCAATGAAATCAATGTAGTGCGCACATTTGCCAGGAACAGGAAGAGTACGATTACTACAAAAATACCTCCTTCAAAGAGTGATTTCTTCACATTGCCGATGGAACTTTCGATAAAGCGGCTTTGACGGAATATGTCCGTTGAAACTTTTACGTCCGGTGGCAGATTCTTTTGCAGGTCTTTCAAAGATGCTTCCAATTTATCCGTCAGTTCCAGCGTACTGGTAGCCGGCTGTTTGGTAACAGTCATCAGTACGGCAGATTTTCCACGCTCTGAAGCAGTTCCCAGTTTCGGGGCTTTCGGTCCGATGGTTACGTCCGCAATATCTTCCAGCGTGACAGGGAAGTTGTTCACTGTCTTTACTACCGCTTTGCCAAGTTGCTCTGTTTTAGAAGTTGAAAGTACACCGCGTACAATATATTCATTTCCAAATTCGTAGAGCACACCTCCATTTGCGTTCAGGTTCATATCCTGTGTCACAGCCATCACTTCTCCCATCGAAATGCCGTAATGACGCATCCGTTCGGGATCCAGCTGAATCTGATATTCTTTGATATCTCCTCCGAGTACGGCAACCTGTGCCACTCCTCCGGTAGACAATAGACGGGGACGGATAGTCCAGTCCGCAATCGTACGAAGATCGAGCATCGAAGTGGAGTCGGCAGTCAGACCGAC
Source organism: Bacteroides sp. AM16-13 (assembly GCF_003602705.1). Lineage (NCBI taxonomy): Bacteria > Pseudomonadati > Bacteroidota > Bacteroidia > Bacteroidales > Bacteroidaceae > Bacteroides > Bacteroides sp. AM16-13. The sequence goes on along the minus strand of NZ_QTLK01000005.1, from coordinate 23,497 downwards.
GATGAGCATTTCGCCCAAGATGGAAGATTGTGGACCGAGTGTCGGTTTACCGACGTTGACCGGCAGTGATTCACTGACCACTGCTAATTTCTCGCTAACAATCTGGCGAGCGAGATAAATATCGGTTCCCCAATCAAATTCTACCCAGACAACGGAAAATCCGTTGGTAGAAGAAGAGCGGACACGGCGTACACCCGTAGCTCCGTTTACGGCAGTTTCAACAGGAAAAGTGACGAGCTGTTCAACTTCTTCTGCAGCCATACCGTTGGCCTCGGTCATGATGACTACCGTAGGTGCGTTCAAGTCGGGGAATACGTCTACTTCCGTATGCATGGCGGTATACGTTCCCGCAATTAGCAGGAGGATGGCCGCGCAGACTACAACCAACCGGTTGTGTAGGGAGTAATGTATAATTTTATTAAGCATTTCTTTAAGAATTAAGAATTAAGAATGAAGAATTAAGAATTAAGAATTAAGAATGAAGAATTAAGAATGAAGAATTAAGAATGACTATGCAGCACGTGCAATAAACATATACCAATTATTGCGCAGCCAAATTCTTCATTCTTCATTTCTAATTCTTCATTTAATCAATGTTCGTGACTATGTGCCGGGATGGCATTGCTTGCGCTTGCCAGTCGAACCTGATAAGCACCTTCGGTCACTACACGGTCGCCAGCCTTCACTCCGGTCAGGATCTGAACACTTTTACCGTTGTCGGCTCCTATCGTTACTTCCTGTTTTTTATAACCCTCTTCGTCCAGTTGCAGGTAGATAAAGAAGATTCCTTGTTCCTCTGTCAGTGCCGTGCGTGGGAGAGACAGTACGTTTTCCATCGTTGAAGAAAGCAAGAATACCTCCACGAATGATCCGGGGATCACTTCTCCTTTGTTGTCGAACTCAAAAGTGACAGGCACATAAAAAGAGTTGTCTCCGGCAGCTTTTCCAAAAGAGAGAAGTTTGCCGTTCAATGCTTTCAGCTCGTACACCTGATTATTATAAGGAGTCTGGAAATTGGCGGAACTGATTGTACGGAGGTATGGATAATACTTTTCCGACACTTCGGCACGGAGGAAAAGACGACGATTCTGCGTCACGCTCACCAGCGGTTGTCCGATGGTCACGTAGTCGCCTTCTTTCACAAGAATGCTTTTCACATATCCTGCAATAGGAGCTGTAATACTTTGGCCGATAGCCGAATGATTCTTGGAAAGGGCTTCGTAACTAAGGCGGGCATTTTCATAACTTTGTTCTGCCTGTGCAAAATCCTTGTCAGATACAATCTTGTTTTTAACAAGCTCTTTCATACGTTCGTACTCCTTCTTAGATACCTCGTAGGCAATGCGGGCACGTTGTACCGGATCACCGTCGGCGATATTCTTTGAAGAAATCGTGACTAGCGGCGTGCCGCTGCCGACGCTCATTCCTTCCGTTACTTTTCCACGGAAAGATACAACGCCGGCCACTGTAGCTACGGCAACCGATTCATCACCTTGGGCAGCCAGTACCTGTCCGCTGGTTTTAATCACTTGCTGGAAAGGTGCAGGTTCGATAACGCTCACCTTGACACCGGCTGCTTCAGCTTTTGCCTTCGGAAGGATGATTTCATCACTGTGCGCTTCGGCAGACTCGTTATGTCCATCGGTCGCTTCATGGTTGTGTTCTCCGCTACATTCGCCTTCATGAGAATGATCGGAACCCTCTGCCTCGTGATTATGTCCTTCTGTGGCATGATCGTGTTCATTGTGTGTGTGTGTGACGGTACTATTATTACAGGAACCCAGCACGAATAAGCCTAGGATTCCTACGAAAATAAGTTTTTTCATAATGATATTTTCCTACTAAATTTTACTGTTTTTTACGCTACAAAGATAAGGTAACGCAAATGCAACTGATTTGCATTTACACTTTTACGCAAAAACAGAGTAGGGAGGGGCACGAAGAGGAGTGGCACGGTGTATATCCGTGCCATGCAGAGAGTCTCGGTAGACGTAATAGTTCTTAATCCGTCTCTCTTGTGGCCGTAATAGATGTTCGATGATTACATCCGTGAACAGGGTAGCGATGAATACATAATCCGGTCCGCTATCCGTATGTACGGATGGAGTGGGAGAGTAGAAACGAGTCATACATTCGCTGCTGCAACATGAATCGTTTCCCGGGTGATGATGATGCGTGGGACATTGTTGTTCTACAGGCAAGTCCTGCTTCATGCAAATCATTCCGTTGGGGTGATGATGATGGGGAATAACGGCTGCCACCAACATTATAATGTTGATTAAAAATAGCAGAGTTACTATTATTCGTTTCTTCCCTTTCATCCTTTCTTTTAGAGAATTTATTTTTTTATTGATTCCTTTTCTTTTTCTTGCAAACGTTCCAGCAATTCTGTTGCTGATACATAAATTACTTTTCCATCTGGTGTTCCCTGACTAAGGAGTTTACCATTGCGAGCATTTTTTTCCAGCAATCGCTTTTCTGCCAGCTGAAGACCGCGTCGTAATTTATCGCTCAATTCTTGCATTTCATTATTTGACATAATTCTTGATGCATTTAAAAAGTTCAAGTTCATATATTCGATCCTCGCCATGTTGGTAACCTTCGGCTACAATTACTCGAGGAGAAATACTGTTATCGGCTAACAGCCAATAGTCTACACGCGGCATATAAATCTGAAACAGATTGTTAATGCCTGCCTGATATCGGCGGTAGATAACGTCCATCGGTACATTATGTCCCCCTTCATTGACCCGTTGTAACACACGGTTGACGGCAAGTTCCGGAGAATTCAGCCAGAAATAAATCAAGCTGACTTTATATCCGGCATTTTGTGCTCTTTGAATGAGCCGGGTGTATGAACGGGTTGCCAATGTTGTTTCAATAGAGAAACTTACTTTAGCAGCTAATAGTTCATTAATACGTTTCAACATCAGACGGCCGGCTTCTATAGCCATACTTTCCGGATTGAACGGTGATAAACCTTTGGCGATTTCATCCGCATTAACGAACTCTTTGCATAATAAAATTTCAGGCAGTACAGTGTAGGAAGCTGTTGTTTTACCAGCTCCGTTACATCCGCTTATAATGTATAACTGCCTTGTTTCATCCATTTTTTTCTAAATGCCTGTTATAAATGATGTTGCAAATATACAAATACTTTTATTCCGCCTGCAGCCGATACCCTCTTTTTATTATTTATTATTTCTTTTCCAGTTCTTGCAACGAATCCATTTTTTTCTTTTCGAGGAACTCGTAGATGCCGCAAAGATGTTCCGTCACCTTTTGATTACCGAACTCATATACCTTGGTCACCAGTCCGTCGAGGAAGTCACGGTCGTGTGAAACAACAATCAGTGTGCCGTCAAAATCCAGCAATGCCTGTTTCAGGATATCTTTCGTTTTCATGTCCAGATGATTCGTCGGCTCATCCAGGATCAGGAGGTTGACAGGTTCCAACAGCAATTTAATCATGGCAAGGCGGGTACGCTCCCCACCCGAAAGTACTTTCACCTTCTTCATTGATTCCTCGGGACCACCAAACATGAAGGCACCCAGTAAATCACGAATCTTGTTCCGGATATCCCCCTTGGCTACATCATCAATCGTTTGGAAAACTGTCAGGTTTTCATCCATCAACGAAGCCTGATTTTGAGCGAAATATCCGATTTGTACATTATGTCCTAGAGTCAGTGTACCGTCATGTTCGATTTCCTTCATGATACATTTCACGAGTGTAGATTTACCTTCACCGTTTTTACCGACAAAAGCTACTTTATCACCACGCTCAATCGTCAGGTTAGCGTTGCGGAACACCACTTTCTCTCCGTATGCCTTTCCAACACCTTCCATGATAACTGGATAACTGCCCGAACGGGGTGAAGGCGGGAATTTCAGTCGCAATGCAGAAGTATCCTCCTCATCGACTTCGAGCAATTCCAGCTTTTCCAGCATTTTGACGCGGCTCTGTACCTGCAACGTCTTTGAATATGTTCCTTTGAATCGTTCGATGAACTCCTTCGTTTCAGCAATAAACTTCTGCTGCTCGTCGTATGCCTTCTGCTGCTGTTCGCGGCGATCCTTACGCAGTTGCAGATATTGGGAATAATTCACCTTATAATCATAAATACGTCCCATCGTCACTTCGATGGTGCGTGTTGTAATATTATCCACGAATTTGCGGTCGTGGCTGATTACGATAACTGCTTTCCCGTTATTAATAAGGAAATCTTCCAACCATTGAATAGATTCAATATCCAGATGATTCGTCGGCTCATCGAGCAAGAGTACGTCCGGTTTCTGCAACAGCAACTTAGCGAGCTCGATGCGCATCCGCCATCCACCGCTGAAATCACTCGTCTGGCGTTGAAAATCGCTCCGGGTGAACCCTAATCCGAGCAATGCCTTTTCCACATCCTCTTCATAATTAGTTGCGTCAATCGAATAAAACTTCTCGCTCAAGGCAGACACTTCTTCAATCAGCGCCATGTAACTGTCGCTCTCGTAGTCCGTCCGTGTCTCGAGCTCTTTGTTCAGTTTTTCAATCTGCGCTTCCATTTCATGCAGATGTGAAAAAGCCTGTGCCGTTTCGTCAAACACTGTTCTTCCGTCTTCCGTCATCAGATGTTGAGGCAGATAGGCTACTACGCAATCTTTGGGCGCGGAAACTTTTCCACGTGTCGGTTGTCGTGCGCCTGCCAAAATTTTCAGCAGCGTACTTTTTCCCGCCCCATTTTTACCCATCAGTGCGATGCGGTCTTTTTCATTAATTACGAAAGAAATATCACTAAATAAAGTAGTGCCGCCAAACTCTACGGCTAGTCCGTCAACAGAAATCATACTATTCTTTTAAATTGAGGCGCAAAGATAGCGAAATATATGAATCTTTTTTATAACTTGCGGGCTGAAAAGGGAAATTGATCCCCAAAAACAGATAAAAAAACAATATATAAGCGATATGGAAAGCGAACAAATGAATGAATTCAGACCCTTAATTTTAGTAGCTGAAGACGATGACAGCAACTTTAAATTAATCAAGGCTATCATAGGCAAAAAGTGTGATATCGAGTGGGCTAAAAATGGCCAGGAAATGGTGGAGTTGTTTCAACAGCATCAGGAAAGAACCAAAGCAATGCTGATGGATATCAAGATGCCGGTGATGAACGGGTTGGAGGCAACGAAGATAATTCGTGAGTCTAATACCGAAATTCCTATTATCATGCAGACAGCTTATGCTTTCAGCTCGGATAAGGAAAACGCAATGAATGCAGGAGCAACTGAAGTATTGGTGAAACCTATTACTTTGAGTATTCTCCGCACTACTTTAAGCAAATATCTACCCGATTTGCAGTGGTGAAATTGATTCGTACGAGAATTTTTTTAATTTATTTAAAAGGTGCTTAAACGTTAAATACGGAATAAAGTAGGAAAAGAGTATGGTCGGGTAGAAAAAATGGTATGTAAAAGATGCCGTTGAATATTCCTTTTTCTCTATTATATTTGAGCATTCATCTGATGAAATTGGATAAAATAAAATAGGCGAACCTCACGGTTGGCCTATTTTTGTTCGCCTCTGTTAATTTGTTAGAGTACAGAAACGACTCTATGTAAAGTCTCTCCTTTGAGAGATTTTAAGTTCATTATTTGTTTCCGCCGGCCCACCAGACAGCTTCGCTATATACATACTGGCCATCACCGAAAGCAGCTTTCACTTCAGGATTTGCCAATACGTCGTCTGCTCCATAACCGAAGCGCAATGGGAACTTATTGTTGTTCAGCGGGTTCTTCAGTACAATGAAGTTTTCTCCTGCACCTTTCAAACGACGGTAGTCGTTATAGGCTTCCAGTGATTCGCCGGATGCACCGAAGAAGGCGAGATACTTCTGTATCATTGTCTCTTGCAGAGGGTTGGCATCGAATAACGGTTCTACTTCATCCGTGAAATAGGTTTCTGCTACATCTGCCCCCAAATCGCTGTCACCATCATATACCCAAGTGTCAGCGGCATCTATAATTGAGTTTTCCAGATTCTCGAATCCGGCAGTGATTGCAGCTTTTAAAGCACTCTTAGCTTCATCCAGTCTGCCTCCCAAGCGGCATAATGCTTCTGCTTCGAGGAATTTCACTTCGTGATAACTGATTAAAAGAGTAGGAGCCGACATTGCCCATGATATCATTGACATACCATAATTGTTCTGCAACTCTTGCGGAGTTCCGTTAGGAGCCGCTTTGATACCTGCGATGTCTGTAGCTTGCGTACCTCCGTATCCATAAGCAATATAGCCGGTGGGATCGGGCTCCAGAAATGCTTGCGGTGCTCTGGGGTCATTGCGCTCAACAAACTTTTCAATCAGACTGGCACTGGCTGCCAAACTGTTACGGCTATAGCTGAATGACCAAAGCGGATTCAACTGCGAATCAGCGTCATAAACAGCCAGTTTACATTCTTCACTTGCATTAGCAAATGATTTGCTCACATAAGTAAGAATGTTCTGAAGATCAGTTGTCTTATTGGCACTTTTATTGAGCAGACGCATTGTATAGCGTGCTTTTAACGCATAAGCTGTCTTGAGCCACATACTTGCTTGAGTACTGGTGTTTGAACCGTAGATCAAGTCTTTAGAACCGACTGCGCCGGACAGACCTGCATCTTTGGCAGTACCGTTATCCAGCAGAGTGATGGCATCATCCAGATTCTGCATCACTTCCTGATAAATGCTTTCCTGCGTATCTATTTTGGGCTGCATATACATTGGTGTGCCGTCCGGATTGAGGATACCAGTCTGGCTGTACGGTGTATTTCCAAATACATCGGCAGCCACTGCTCCGTTGTAAGCGAGCAGGATTTTAGCAATTGCTTCCGTCACTACGTTTCCTTTTTCCGAGGGATCTTCTTCGCACTTCTTGATAACGATTTTAGCGTTCTTGATATTTGAATACACGTTGATCCATGCGTTGTTGTAGGTAGTAGCCGTTGTAGGCTCTCCGCTACGTACTTCCGCCCGGTAAAGCTGGTTGGATATACCCGTTTCGTGTTCAATGTAAACAGAAGAATAGAGCGAGAAATCCCCTCCCACAGTGCTGAATGCAGTGCTTACCCCTAAGTCTGTAATCAAAAATTTTGCAGGCGCATCCAGAGGATTGTTAGGGTTTTCATTGATTTTATCCATTGCGTCTTCCGTACAAGCAGAAGCAATGGCAGCAGTCAAGAAAGAAACTGCCAGCAATTTTCCTATTGATTTATATTTTTTCATTGTCTTGCAGATTAAAATTTAATGTTGAAACCAAAGCCGAAACTAGCTGTCTGCGGCATTGAATAATCTTCAAATGCTCCTGCCATGTTGTTGTTACCCTGACTGGCTTCCGGATCGAGGTCAGGCAATTGAGCCCAGATCAGGATATTTCTGGCAAATGCGTTTACAGAAAGTTCTATCGAACGTTTTTGAAGAATTTTGTAGTTGACAGCCACTTCACGCAGTTTGATGAAAGAATTGTCATATACAGAAGATTCGTCAATATCGTTCAGGCGGCTGTAAAATACCTGTTGTGCGTTTGCACCTGTGATAGCGATATCATTTTTAGTTCCATCGGTTTTGTATCCGTCGAAGATGATGGTACCTTCGCGGTTTTCCGTTCTCTTGCTGACACCGTAGTAGTCTGCCAGTCCGGTTGTTCTGCTGTACATCTGGCCACCCTGTTTCCAGTCGAGTACTGCGCTGATTGTACACTTCCATAAACGTAATGTGGTGTTGAAACCCATCAGGAAGTCCGGAGAAACCTTTCCGATTACCTGTGCTTCACCAGCGATAGGAAGACCGTTTTCGTCTACCAGACGATTACCATTTTCATCTCTCTTGAAGCCTACACCATAGATAACAGGGAATTTCTCACCTGCCGAAGCACGTACCTGCGGAGTAACATAACCACCCAGAGAGATATTTTCTACACCCGGTGCCAGTTCATCTACGTAGTTATCGATTTTCGTCCAGTTGAATGCAAAATCCCAGTTGATATTCTTCGTCCGGATGGGGTTGAAGCCAAGAGTGAATTCGTGCGTGTTGGTATGAATCTTACCACCGTTGGTGAGCAGTTTGCTGGCACCGGTAGAAGAAGCCAAAGGCACTTCAAAAATCTGGTCTTTTACATTCTGGCGTGAGTACGTATAACTGAATGTGATTAAGTTATCGAGGAAGTTCACGTCAGTACCCACTTCATACGAACGTGTGTTCTGCGGTTTCAGTTTCGGGTCGAAAATCGTGTAGTACGGAGTATAGGCAGTAGTACCTTTCATCGGATACATGATCGGAGTCAGTGTGTAAAAACCACCTCCATAGGTCGGAGTTGAGTAGTAGTTTTCGAGGAAATCCCCTGCTTGTCCTACTTCCGCATAAGATACTCTCAATTTAGCGTGATTAACAACATTGTTTTTCAATGCATCCAGTTCCGTCAGGATGAAGCCTGCCGAAATAGAAGGATAGAAGAACGAACGGTTGTTGCGTGGCATATTAGATACGTAGTCCTGACGTCCGGTGAGGGTCAGATAAAGCATATTTTTGTAAGAAGCCGATACGTTACCGAAGAATCCCACTGTGCGGTTTTTCCACGTCTCTTCCTCTGTCTGTTGAGTAGTGGCGTTGTTGATGTGGTTCCATCCCGGGAAGTTGTAGTTCGTACCATATTCATAATACTTCTTTCTGTTACTTTGGATAATTTCGTTACCCAATACAGCATTCAGTCCCCAGTCCTCGTTGATGCGCCAGTCATAGTTGATGGTCAGCAAAGAGTTGTATGTAGCGTTCGTCCAGCCGTAGTTTTCGATTTGTCCGCGACCGCCACCCGTGTTACTACCGTATCCGTAGCTGTCTACATAGTGAGTGGTGTAAGCATCCACGCCGACCATGTATTTTGCGTTCAACTTGTGGTTGGTTGTACCAAAATCAGTCTGATAGCTTGCGTATACATTTCCGAAGAAACGGTTGGTATCTTCTGTGAATTTGTTGTTTTCCATCGCCCAATAAGCGTTGTCAAAGCTACCACGGAAAGAATTCTGTGTGTACGGGTTACCGTCTACGTGACTTGGAATACCGGCAAGATCATAGCTGGGAGGAGCTGCGTAAACCGTTCTCAACAGACCGTTACCGGAAGTCACTGCCTTGTCGATAGAAGTAGTGATATAGTTAGCTGTAAATCCGGAACTCCAGTTGTTGGTCAGTTTCGTGTCAGCACTAACCTTTACATTATATCTGTCCATACCAGTGCTTGAGATAATACCGTCCTGATGTGTATTTCCCAATGAGATAGAGTAGGAGCTCTTGTCGAGCATCTGCGCTACATTCAATGAATTGCTCCAGGTGATTCCTGTGTCGAAGAAGTCTTTTGCATTGTCATACGCCTGTGGAGTAGCCCACGGGTCAAGACCGGCTGCTGCACGTTGGGGAACATAATATTTTCCCTGTTGCTTACCGAACTTCTGCGTGTATTCGTTATCCGTGTTACCTCCATACGTTGCGTCGTTTGGAAGTTCGGAAATCTTAGGTCCCCAAGACGTTCCCGAAGTAGTGCTGAATACTCCACCCGAACCTTGTGCGTATGTTTTCTGGAACTCCGGCAGACGACCGACTACATCGAAGCTGACATTAGAAGAGAAGCTAACCTGCGGTTTGCCTTTTTCCAGCCCTTTACCACTTTTGGTTGTGATGATAATCACACCATTGGAAGCACGGATGCCATAAAGTGCAGAAGCAGCCTGTCCTTTCAAAATGTTGATACTTTCAATATCATTAGGGTCGATATCTACCGCACGGTTGGCGAAGTCGGCTCCGCTCACACTACCATTGTTCTGTATGTCTGTACTAACGTCCGGCGTACTGGTTACCGGCATTCCGTCGATAACGTAAAGCGGAGTGTTGTCACCCGAGAAGGAACGTGCACCACGGATGGTGATCTGTGAAGAAGCTCCTGGCATACCACTTGAAGGCTTAACGTCCAAACCGGATACTTTACCTTGCAGCGCTCCTGCCAGATTGGAGTTGGCAGCTTGCGTCAGCTGATCTGATTTTACGTCCTGAACGGCGTAACCCAGTGCTTTCTTTTCACGCGAGATACCCATGGCTGTCACCACAACCTCATCCAGTGCCTTTGCGTCACTTTTTAATACGACTTTTATTACTCCCGGTTTGATGGAAACGTCCTGCGAAATCATTCCTACATAAGAAATGCGCAAAGTTTTAGCAGAACTTGGTACAT
>NZ_QTLK01000005.1:12641-13245 GCF_003602705.1 Bacteroides sp. AM16-13 | reverse complement strand
ACGTCCTGCGAAATCATTCCTACATAAGAAATGCGCAAAGTTTTAGCAGAACTTGGTACATGGTCGTTTCAGTTTTCATCATTGTTAATAGTTCTTTAGTCTTTTGGGAGATGTAAAATGATAAAAAGATACCATTTGGGAGGAAATAATGTTCTTTTTATCTTGAAAATATCTTTTTAGACGCTATCTTTATGATAGAAATTCTATTTTAAAATATATTAAATTGAATATTTCTAGTTATAGTTTGTTGGTTTTTACTGGATGGGAGCTTGCAAAATAATACTTTTTAGTTAAATACGTAACACTTTTTTTGGTTTGTCATAATTAGTGTTATCTTTGCAACCTGTTAGAGACAAAAAATCTGTTTATAGGTTAAATTTAAGAGAGAATTTATGAAAAGAAAATTGATGTTCTTAATGACCTTCCTTTTTATAGGTATAGGTCTGATGACAGCGCAGACATCTAGAGTTACCGGTTTGGTTACTTCTGAAGAAGATGGACAACCTGTCGTAGGTGCTTCAATATTGGTGAATGGCACTACCCTTGGTACTATCACTGATATTGACGGTAAGTTTACAATCGCAAATGTACCAAGTTCTGCTAA
>NZ_QTLK01000005.1:12154-12631 GCF_003602705.1 Bacteroides sp. AM16-13 | reverse complement strand
CTATCACTGATATTGACGGTAAGTTTACAATCGCAAATGTACCAAGTTCTGCTAAGACTTATTGATCTTTTTTCTTCCTGTTTTTTCGTGTTTTCTTCTTCTATCTTATTGTTTTTCAGTTGTTTTGTTTCTATTTTCGCAAATTGTCCGGTTCTTCCGGTTTCTTTTATTGAAATTTCCTTTATCTGTTCTTGTTTATTTAGTAGTCTCTTTTTCTCATTGATTTTGAGATGGGGGGTAATATTCTACCCGAATTTTTAATGAATTTCCCAGTATTTTCCCTATTATTTCAACTATCTTCGACTTTGAATAAAAATATGTTTGATGACGTTTTAATATCTGTGTTTTAAGGGAAATACATTTCTCAACTATACTTATCCCTATGAGAAAAAATACTCATAGTAATGAGAAGAAATACTCATAGTAATGAGAACTTTTTCTCATTGCAGTGAGAATATACCCTTGTTAGAATAGGCT
>NZ_QTLK01000005.1:0-12144 GCF_003602705.1 Bacteroides sp. AM16-13 | reverse complement strand
TAATGAGAACTTTTTCTCATTGCAGTGAGAATATACCCTTGTTAGAATAGGCTGAAACAGTGCATAGCGGTATATAAATGAAAAGAATCAAAACCGTACAGGCATGAACAAGATTCACCTCTGGGGCTTCTGTGGTAAATAAATTCATATCTCTACAAAATGCGATTTTCCAGTTTACGTTGTTTTACTCTGCCATGATAACTTCGACATCATAACCTATGAAAAGGCCGCTCTCTATGACACCGGTAATGGTTTTGAGTTGTTCTTCGAGCGAAGAATCAATATAGTTAAAACGAGTGTCGAGGATGAAATTTCCGTTTTCTGTAAAGACAGGCCCGTCTTTGCCGTGGGCTGGACGCAGGACGATTTCTGATGCACCCAGTCGTTGCAGCTCATGCTCTACATAAGTTAGTGAGTCCGGAAAGACCTCTACCGGAATGGGAAATTTATTTCCCAACTGATTGACGCGCTTGCTGGGGTCGATGATGATGAATGTTTTGCGGCTGCTTCTAATGAGCAGTTTTTCTTTGAACATAGCTCCGCCACGTCCTTTAATCAAGTTTCGCTGTGGGTCTACTTCGTCCGCTCCGTCAAATGTCCAGTCGGGGCGCTTGTTCCAGAGGGTAGTTTGTGGGATGCCTAGCTGTATGCAAGTCATCGAGATTTCTTGAGAGGCGGGAATCACTTCAATATGCAAGTGCTCTTCACGAATCCGTCGCGCCAGTTCGAACAGAGTTAGATAGACTGTAGAGCCGGAGCCGGCTCCTATCACATCTCCGTCTTTTGCCGTGGCGGCAATTTCACGGGCTACGTGTTCTTTGGCTTCCCGGTTGATAATGGAGTTCGACCATTGCAGGTGCTTTATAAGATGATTTTCCCAGTCCATAAATTTATGCTTTATAATTGTTTTAAATTACTCTTTTATATATAACGAATTGGCGAATCTGTTTGTTTGTTTCAACTTTAGAGAGAGGCTTTAGAGATAATTCGGATCAGGCAACAATCATTGTTGGTATATGCTATAAGTGGATGTAAGCCCTCCGATTGACGTAGAAAAGATAGTGACGGTATATGCTTGGGATAGTGACGGTATCATTGTCATATAGCGTCGCTATTTGTATCGGATAGCGTCACTATCTTTTAGCAGGGAACTCGCCAACAACAATTTTTACTTGGTCCGATCATTCAATCATTTAAATAGTTAATAAACGATTCGTTAATTTTTAACTTTATTGCGTTAAACGTTAACGAACCTCTGCTTTTTATTAAACCGTGTTATAAGTTAGGCTGCTTTGCCCCGAAAATTTGGAGATAACCGAAAAGTCCGTATCTTTGTACTGTGTTTTTCATAGTATTAGATTTAAGGTTAACAAAGATTGGCTGTCTGGGATAGATAGCCTTTTTTTTGTCCCTACTATTCCTTATAAAATCAGCCAGATGGCAATGATATGCCCGATGCTGCCTCCCAGACAAAACAAGTGGAAAGTGGCATGCATATATGGTTTGCGCAACGAATAAAAAACAGCTCCCACGATATACGAAACTCCTCCGCCAATCAGCCACCAGAAAGCGGTAGTGGCTCCCAGTTCTCCCAGATGATCTAACAAAGGTTTCATGGCTACCAATATACAGGCGCCCATCCCTACGTAACAAGCCGTTTCGAGATTGCTATGTTCTTTCAGTTTTTTGAAGCTAAGAATGAAACCGGCGATAGCCGACAGCCAGACGAAAGCGAAAATTCCCCATCCCCATCCGCCGGCATGCCGCAGAACAAGCAGGGTAAAAGGAGTGTAGGTTCCGGCAATGTGCAAATAGATAGCTCCATGATCGAATTTACGGAGCAGCTCTTTCAGCTTTCCCGGACGGCTGCCGTGATACCACGTAGAACTGATATAAGAAGAAAGCATCCCCGCCAAGTAGACAGATACACAAGCAACTGCCCACTGCGGCTCTATATTTTCGGAAGCCTTTTCCAATAATAAATATCCGGCCACGATTCCAAGCAGAATACCTATTCCATGGCTAAGGGTATTTGCCCATTCTTCTATATTATTGTATCGTTTGTTCTTCAATGTTCCTTTTTTGAATTGTTAAGTCACAAAAAATATTGAGTCGCAAAGATACTTTATTTTCCGTAAAGCGTTTCCCTCCCCTTATTCTTTTTTTAGAATGATTTTTCCACTGTATTGCCCGGCTACTTGCTTGCGGAAATCAAGAAATGCCGCATATTCATCCGGACTGTAAACCCCTTTAGACATGAACAATCGGTGAACGATGCATATTTTCTTATCTTTCACCTGAATGTCGGAATGAAAACTGCCAAACTTGCTTTTCACGTCAAGTGGTTTCGGAAGTCCTTCAATCACATAGCCTTCCGGCAGTTGGATGCGGATACTGTCTGTATCTGTGTAGCCGTAGTCGATATGAATAGGATAAGTGCGCTTCGTCAGAGGAGGAACACTAAATTCTTTTCGGAACACATTGGCGGGGATAAACAAGCGGTTTCCCGTCTTATGACCGTATTGATTGCTGGTGGCAGTGTAGCGGAAAGTGATGGATGGATTTGCCTCCTTACATTCGCTGATTTGCAGATTTCGGATATCGGCTTGAGACAAGTGGATGCCCGAGCGGATGCGGTCTTTCTGTTTGTTAGGTTCCAGATAGACGATGCCTGCTTCATTTTCGTATTGGAAGATCCGGGAGACTTCGTTCACTTCTATCCGTGCTTCCGCTGTGGGGGAGAGAGTGATGTCGGCAGCGATGTGCTGCGTGTTCAGCGAGTCGGGATAAGTGGGCAGGCGGCGCATTTTGCCACCGTCCGGTTCAATTAGTAAAGCATCGTGTCCGGCAATATCCTGGTGAACATAACCGAATGGAAGCGACGGATTGGTACATTCCAGCCAAAGCGTGTCTTGTGGAAGCGGAACTTGCAGGATGACGTGATTCATTTGGTTGGCACTGGAGAAATCCGGTAACAAACGTTCGTTGGTGGTACTGATAATTGTATAAGTAGAAGCAATCCCCAATTCTTTCAGCATGGCACGGGTGTAATTGGATAATCCCTTACAGTCGCCGAATCCCGTGCGGCAGACATCGGCAGCAGCAATAGGCTGTAAACCTCCGATACCCAGTTGGATGCTGACGTAGCGGGTGGTTTTTGCCAGATAATCATAAATGGCTTTCACCTTGTCCCGGTCGGTGGCGCAGTTGGCTGTCAGTTCGTGCAGCTTGGCGCGGAAAGGTTCGGTGAGCAGGTCGCGCCCGTCGAGCAATCGGTATTGCCACTCTCCGTACTTTTGCCAACTGCTCATATCGCCCTCCGACTTGTCGTACTTGAAGGCGGAAGGCGCAAAATAGACACGTGGAAGCAGTTCTGCGAAATCCGGCCCGAAAGGTTCTTTGACGATGGGAGAGAGTTTGGAGGCGGTGGCTTCAATCACTTGCTGCCCGTCGGCTCCGGTAGATTCTTTTACTTGGATTTTTTTTCCTTGCGTGTTCAGCTCACGGTATCTGCATCCTTGTCCTGCAGGCAGCTCGATCCGGTAAGTTGCTTTCTCCACCCCTTGGTTGGGGTATGCCTGCGGTATAAAGGTGGAATAGCCGATCAATCCGTTATTGCACTTCACCTCCCATTCGTATTTCACTGTGAAAGGGAATGTCGGATAATTACATTCGTAATAATAGAAATAATCGTCCGTGCTAAGCGAAGAACTATATTCACTTTTCTGAAGTTCGCCTTTCTTTATCTTGCGTACACTTTGTCCGCCGGCATTGATGATCTCTCCGGAAAATTTCTGCAAAGAACGGAACATGTCACACCCGCAGAAGAAATGTGCTGCATCCAGTCCCTTATGGTTGAGAACAGTGATTGTCAGGCTCTCTTTTTCTATGGATTGAGTCATGGATTTGCAGAGAACCTCTGTGCGTGCTTCCACGATAATGGAATTGGCATCCTTGAGAATATCCTGTGCACGCACTGTCTGTGTGTGCAGACTTAGGCAAATAAGGACACCGGACAGGCTGAATGCCCGACGTATTATTTGCTTTAGGATGGAGTGATTGGAACGAATCATTCTATTAACAGGTAGAGTTTATATTTTCTTGAGTACGATTAGTGCATTATTTTTTTCGATCACTTTGGTCCAGAGTTCCTGTAGCTGTTTGTATTGTTCGGAAAGGAATATGTATCCTTTCAGGTGGAATACATAATTGAGCAGGATTGTATTTCCCTGTTTCTGGATCATATATTTACATTGTAATCCGTCTCCTTCTGACCGGATGGTTTGTGATTGAGGCAGCTCCTCCACTTCGTAGCCATCGGGAAGAGTCAGCGTAGACAGCATCGTGAACTTGTACGGATAGGGGAATTCGATGGGAAGTACCCGTTCCGTCTGGATAAACGGATTATTTTTCAATTGCGGAAAGAGCATCGGATTAATATAAAGGTGATCGTCCGTCCGGTCGGCTTGCAAGACGAAGTCGAACTCTTCTTCTATCAGTGCGTAGTCATTTTCTTGTTTTTTCACTTTCAGGTTGGTGAAAGTGAGTTTCTCTTTCTGGCTGACATTGTTTTTAGGATTCGAAACGAGACTGTCTTGCTTATGCTTCTCATTCGTCTGATATTCGATGGCTTCCTGCCCGTAAAGAACCGTGCTGCGATGTCCTTTCACTTGGTTTCCCTCTATTCGGGCATCAATCTTCATAAAACTTTTATTGTCGGAAAGAGCCATCACGTTCACCCATTTCTTATCTTCTTTCTCTTTGAGGGAAAGTATGCGTGCTTTGTTTACAGCTAAGTCGAGTGGCAATATATTGAGGGCGGGTACAGCCATGGAGCTGTCTAAAAATACATATTTCTGTTTGGTTATGTCGTAGACGGCGACAATGAATGTATTCAGTTTCTGAAGGGAAGGAAAGTTGTAGGGCAGTATGCCTGATGAACGCCGGCTCATAGCCACCGGATAGGCTTCCAGTCCGAAGTCTTTCAGGATGCTGATAAGGATAAAATTGAGGTCGGCATTACTGCCGCTTCCTTTCTTGATAACCTTTTCGAGTTCTTTACTGTAGAGCTGATACCGTCCGTTCCAGGCCATTTTCTTTTTGAGTACCTGGAAGGCGCAGATGATTTTCTCCTCGAAATTCATTTCGCTGTTGTAGGCTTGTTTGGTTTCGGGACGGAAAGGGTTGGTGAGCGAGAGATATTTGCCGAACTGTGTATTTTCCGGTTTTAGCAGTTGGTGATCTACATCTTCCCATTTCTGGCTGTATGGCTTGTATTCATTGGGTGTGAATTGGGTTCCTTGCAGGTCGAAACTGACTTGTACTTTATAGTCTTCCGGGCACCAGCAATAGGATTCGTCCTGTCGGATAGCCGGAAGGTTGCGTGAGATAAAGGTGGTTTCCTGTGCCGAAACGGTGAAGTCTTTGCTGACTCCCCCTGCACCGGACCCGTCACGTTCCGTGGCATGAATGGAGGAGTCTCTTTGCTTCACTTGTATGTAATCCTTTCCCCGGAGTTCGATGTTGTAGACGAATACATGAGGGATTGTGATTTTGTATTGGTTGTAGAGCATAGGAAGTTCCTCCTGCATCATCCAGTTGTCGATATGTGAAAAATAGTCGGAGTAGAGTTTGTAGTGATATTCGATGACAGTCCCCTCTTTGACGGCAGGCAGAGAGAATTTTAGCATTTTATACAGGTTGTTGATTCGCTCGAAAGAAATGGATTCCCGCTTCATGGGTGTTTTGATACATTTTCCATTTTCCATGTTGTAGGAGCAGCCTTCTATGTCACTGGCTCTTTCCTGTCCTTCATCTTTATCGGTAGGAGAGTAGTAAGGAACGGAAACATCGGCGTATGACACTCCCTGCGGTTTTAGAATTTTGATGCGTACCCAATGCTCGGTAGTCAGCTGGAAACCGTCGTGGTAGATGAAGTCACTTTGTCCCTGATGGAATAGATAAATGGCCGTGGCGGTAGTGTCCGGGGCATAAGAGGTGAGAGACAGTTCTTCTTTGGAAGGTTTTCCATATTTCAGATTGGGCTCTATGGTGGCTGTTGTGGCTTGTTGTGGGTAGGCAGGCAACAGCAGGTATTGCAATAGAAATGCGCAGAGAATGAATAGTTTTCTCATAATTGTGTTTTTTGTAGTATGTTCACAAAGATAAAAAAAATAGAGAAAGGTATATCGCCTTTCTCTATTTAATTTTTATTTTATGTATAAAATATATTATACCAAATGTCCGATCCATTCTTCACGGTCGCCGGGGAGAAGGTCGATAACAGGAATTTCTACCATTGTGTAACATCCCGGTTGTTGCTTCATCGAAGCACGTGCCACACATACTAGCACTTGTGCTGTCAGTGCGGGGTTGTTGATGCGCATATTAAATTCGAACAACTGATTTTGTGTTTTGCCGGATACACCTTTGCGAGTGAGATTTACACCATGACCCATATCCAATAGAGCGTCTACGCTCGGAACGAGTTTCACGTGTGTTTCATCATTCACGAAGTAAGGGTCTGCTTTGATGGCAGCAGCTACTTCTTCAAATTTATATCCGTCTTTCAGTTCGATGTATACCATGCGGCGGTGGATTCCCGTGCCAGTAGGAATAGTCATGGAAAGAGCGGCTTTCACCCCGTCGATAGCTTTTACGGCTACTGTGTGTCCCATGCTCATACCCGGACCGAAGTTGGTGTAAGTGATTCCTTTCGGAGCAATCGCTTCGAGCATGGTGCGCACGATGGAGTCGCTTCCCGGATCCCATCCGGCAGAGATGATCGATACGGCTTTATGTTCTTTGGCGGCAGCATCCAGTGTGCGGCGTAAGTCTACGATACCAGTGTGGATATCGAAACTGTCTACCGTATTAATCCCCATTGCCAGATATTCTTTTGCATATTTCTCAACGCTGCGGGTTGGCGTGCAAAGAATAGCTACGTCTACATCCCCCAACTCTTTTATGTCCTTTACTACTGCATAGTTTGCCAACTCTTCCGGTTTGTTCTCTGCTCCTGCACGACGAATGACTCCGGCTATTTCGAAATCAGGTGCCGCCTGAAGCGCTTCCAGTACATAATGTCCGATGTTACCATAACCAACGATGGCAGCTCTTACTTTTTTCATTCTTTTCTTGGTTTTAATGAACAAATTTCTTTCTTTTGCTTGCAAAAGTAAACAATTTACTACTAACTTTGGTTCATTTGCTTTAATATTTTATTTTTTTTCACTAGCAGGCAATACCGGTCCGCATGAAAGCAAATCAGGGTGTGATGTGCTGCATCGAAAAAACTCTGTGGCCTCTGTGTCCTCTGTGGTGAAATTGTTTTATCTTTGTCCCTGTTATGATAGAATATATTAGAGGCGAACTTGCCGAACTAAGTCCGGCAACCGCAGTGATTGACTGTAACGGGGTGGGATATG
Organism: Bacteroides sp. AM16-13; assembly: GCF_003602705.1. Lineage (NCBI taxonomy): Bacteria > Pseudomonadati > Bacteroidota > Bacteroidia > Bacteroidales > Bacteroidaceae > Bacteroides > Bacteroides sp. AM16-13. The sequence goes on along the minus strand of NZ_QTLK01000005.1, from coordinate 4,717 downwards.
CCGCCAATATATCCTTGAATACCTATTCGGCTATTCAGGGAAAGAAAAACTGTAAGCTATATATTCACGAGGCGATTCGGGAAGACGCGTATGTGCTTTACGGATTTGCCGAGAAGCAGGAGCGGGAGATTTTTCTATTATTGATTTCTGTCTCCGGAATCGGGGGGAACACGGCACGTATGATTCTCTCGGCGCTCTCACCTGCCGAACTGGTGAACGTAATCAGCACCGAAAATGCGAATATGCTGAAAACGGTGAAAGGTATCGGGCTGAAGACTGCACAACGGGTGATTGTTGACCTGAAAGATAAGATAAAAACGATGAGTGGGTCTGCCGGCGGAGGTGCTTCCGCAGGTCTGTTGCTGCAACCTGCCAATGCGGAAGTGCAGGAAGAGGCGGTGTCTGCATTGACAATGCTCGGTTTTGCTGCCGCGCCTTCACAGAAGGTGGTGTTGGCTATCTTGAAGGAAGAACCGGATGCTCCGGTAGAAAAGGTTATCAAACTGGCTTTGAAACGTTTGTAGTATGCAGCAACAGAAAATTTATATGCAGGCATGGCTGGACGCTCACGGTCGTGCAAAGGTAGTGAATACGGATAAATGGTATCTGGATTTTGCTAATCAGCTATTGCCATTGGTGGCCGAATCGTATATATATGGTGGGAAAGAGATGGAAGAAGACCAGAAGCAAGTGGCTCTGACGTGTGCCTTATACTTGGAAGATTGTGTGGCAGACGGAGGAAACTGGCGTCAATTTATCCACTGGCATCAGGAAAACTACGGACGTTACCTGCCTTTCTACACGTTGACGGACGAATATCTGCCGGACGAAATCAACCGTGAAGATGTTGTTTTCCTTTTGTGGGCAATCAATTCACCGGTTGGTGATGATTTTGACGGAGTGGAGAACCCGATGGATGCAGATTTGCTGGAGTTTGCAGATGCATTATACAACCGTTTGGATGCTGCGTTCGAATTGGCTCCTATCAGTGATTACCTTGCGACGGACTGGCTGCTGGAAACGGAATTGATGCAAAAGAAGCGAATGCCTCTGCCGATAGCTTTGCCGGGAGAAAAAATGCCTGCCAACGTTGAGCGTTTCCTTGAAGCAAGTAAAGGTGAACCGCTTTTGTACTTTGACTCTTACGATGCGCTGAAATTTTTCTTTGTGCAATCATTGAAGTGGGAGGATGAAGAAGATTCTCTATTGCCTGATTTAAGAGAATTTGATAACTTCGTGGTTTTCGCCAATCCGAAAGGTCTGTTGATCGGTCCTGATGTGGCCCCATATTTTGCGGACAAACGCAACCCGCTTTACAATGCTGAACTGGCAGAAGAGGAAGCATACGAACTGTTTTGTGAAGAAGGTTTGTGCCCGTTTGATTTGTTGAAATATGGAATGGAACATGAGCTGTTGCCAGAAGCACAGTTCCCATTTGAGAATGGAAAGGAACTATTGCAGGAAAACTGGGATTTTGTGGCTCGCTGGTTTTTGGGCGAATATTACGAAGGAGAATAAGAGAACAAGAATCAGATATAAGTACTGTTTATATAAGTGTTGTCTATGCCAATCAAAAAAAATAACAATCCTTTCGTCGGAAAGACAAAGTCCGCAGCCGGTAAAAAGAAGACAACCGGAAAACGGGTTGGAAAATCAAAACGGGAAAAGGCTAATAATCAATTGAATAGAAGGGTAAAATAAGGATGTGGAGGATACGCCGTTTTTGCTTACCAGGCTACGCCGTTTTATGATGGCAGACTACGCCTTTTCTCCATACCAGGAAACGCCTTTTCTTCCGCGCAGAGAATAAAGAGGCTTATTATACATTTGACGGGAATAGTTGTCGTTTATGAAAAATAACAACTATTCCCGTCAGTTTTATTGTTGACCGATGGTTTTTTCTGCTAAATAGCTTCTCTTTTGACGGTTTTTAGTTAAATGGGAATATAATTCAGACAGAAGAACAAAAGAACAAAAAATAAAATAGCAGTTCAATAAGCAACAAAAATAATTTTCAAAGCGCAGCCTTTATGTTCTTTTGTTCTTATGTCTAAAAATAAAAAAATCATTTATCTCATTTCCGCACAGATCGTTTTCTTTTTGCCAAATGGAGTTTCCTTTTTATTAATCGGTAATTTCCTCCTGTGCTTTCCGTTCTTTTTTCTTATTGATAAATCCGATTTTCAGGTTAGCTTCCTCTTGTTCTTTTTTAATCTGTTCCATTGCAGAGAGGATTTGCGCTAATTCATAAACATTGGCTGCGGCTAGTCGGTCGGTGGGACTCATCGTTGTTTTATAGGTACGGTCGCCCATATATTCCACACGGATATTTTTGTCTTTATTGAGATGTAGGAATTCGATTACATTACCGTCTTCTCCCAGTTTGTAATCAGCTTTTTCTATTTTCTCGTTCATATCGGTCGTTTCGTAGCTGTCTTTGGAGCTTGGAGTCTCGGCAAAACTGCCGTCAGGAGCAATCACTTTCACTTTGTTGTGGTGGATATTGCCGGCACCGCAATAGATAGAGGTCATACTCATGATGCCTTGCTCGTTCACTTGGAAGCGGAGGTACGAACGGTGCATGTTTTTCTCAATGGTTTGTGTAGGCCAGAGGTAGTTGCCTACTTGTTGATATTCGGCATCTTTTTCTAGTGTGAATTTGTCTTTGATGGCGTTGAATTCTTTCGTTTTTGCCTGAAAGGCGCTATCCAGATAAGCAAGCGTTTTTTGCTGTGTCTTTGTTTCAACATCAAGCATCAGTGCCTGTCCCGCCTTACGTGCTTCGAACGCTTTGGGATACAAAATCTTGATACTGTCAATTTGCAACTTAGCTTCTTCATAGTCGCCACGTTCGTAGGCAGCCTTGGCAACCATCAGTTTTTCATTGGCTTTTTTCTCAAGGCCATTTCCGCAGGCAGCTAATGCCAGCGTACCACAAAAGAGGATAATCAGTTTTTTCATCACAAATTCTATTTACTAGTTTTATTATTTACATGAATAAGCAGTGTCCGTTTGTCATTCACTGTTCATCGTTCTGTTCTTCATTCACTTTATTAGCGGCAAAAATACAAATATATCCCTTATTTTTGTAATTTTGTCCCCTCAAAACTTATAACTAAAAAGAATGATAGAGTTGACTCAAGAGGAATTGAAGCAGCATTTTAGCGAACCCATCTTCGGACAGATAGCCGAAACGGCCGATGCGCTCGGCATGGAGTGTTATGTGGTAGGTGGCTACGTTCGTGATATTTTTCTGCAACGTCCCTCTAAAGATATAGATGTAGTAGTTGTAGGAAGTGGAATTGCAATGGCAGAAGCTCTTGGAAAACGGTTGGGACGTGGTGCTCATGTCTCTGTTTTCAAGAATTTCGGGACAGCACAAGTAAAATACAGAGGTACGGAAGTAGAGTTTGTAGGTGCGCGTAAGGAGTCTTATCAACGGGATTCGCGCAAACCGATTGTTGAAGACGGTACGCTGGAAGACGATCAGAACCGTCGTGATTTCACGATCAATGCTCTTGCCGTATGTCTCAATAAGGCACGTTTCGGCGAACTGGTAGACCCGTTCGGAGGCATGGAGGATATGAAGGAAAAGACAATCCGCACTCCGCTTGACCCGGATATCACTTTCAGCGATGATCCTTTGCGCATGATGCGTTGCATCCGTTTTGCTACGCAACTGGGCTTTTACATTGACGATGATACTTTCGAATCGCTTTGCCGGAATAAGGAACGGATTGAAATCATCTCCCGTGAACGTATTGCGGACGAACTGAATAAGATTATTCTTTCTCCGATTCCCTCAAAAGGTTTTATTGATTTGGAACGTAGCGGTTTGCTGCCGTTGATTTTTCCGGAATTTGCTGCCTTGCAGGGAGTGGAAACACGGAACGGACGTTCGCATAAGGATAATTTTTATCATACATTGGAAGTGCTGGATAATATCAGCAAGAAGACTGATAACCTTTGGTTACGCTGGGCTGCTTTGCTGCATGACATTGCCAAGCCTGTCACGAAACGTTGGGAACCGAAAGCGGGATGGACGTTCCATAACCATAATTTTATCGGTGAAAAGATGATTCCGAATATCTTCCGCAAGATGAAGTTGCCGATGAATGAGAAGATGAAGTACGTGCAGAAGCTGGTTAGCCTGCACATGCGTCCGATTGTTATCGCGGATGATGTGGTGACAGACTCGGCTGTACGCCGTCTGCTTTTTGAAGCGGGTGATGATATTGACGACTTGATGATGCTCTGTGAAGCGGATATTACTTCCAAGAATATGGAACGTAAGCAGCGTTTCCTGAATAACTTCCAGTTGGTTCGACAAAAGCTGAAGGATTTGGAGGAGAAAGACCGTGTCCGTAACTTCCAACCGCCCGTGAGCGGAGAAGAAATTATGGAGATTTTCGGTTTGGAACCTTGTCGTGAAGTCGGTGTTTTGAAGAGTGCTATAAAGGATGCTATCTTGGATGGAGTGATTCCGAACGAATATGAGGCTGCTCATGCTTTCATGCTGGAGCGGGCTAAGAAGATGGGGCTGACGCCGGTGTGCTGATAGAAGGACGGAACAGATATATTATAGTATTCAAACACAGGTTTATACGAATCAGTAGTTGAATTGGAGTAAAACTGTACTGAAATGAACTAAATGATAATTTTGCGGGGTGCCCTGAAAGGGCTTAATTATATAGCGTAGGGCAACGCCCTACGTAAA
>NZ_QTLK01000049.1:5210-10675 GCF_003602705.1 Bacteroides sp. AM16-13 | reverse complement strand
GAGATGCTACTTCTATTTTTTTTGAGGGGGGGCGGCATCGCCGAGACGCTTACTGTTTTTACTGGTAAAAGTATGATAGATGCATTTTCTAAAAGCTATCTATCATACTTATTCCTTTGATAATTAAAAGATTATTGAAATAAATGATACTATGATAGATATTTTATTTCACTATGTAGCATTTAATTCAAATATTTAGGAACATGAGCAAACGTTAGACTTGGAAAAGTTAGCGCCTGCCCGTTCTTTGAAAAAGCAATTAAAAAGAGGCTGACTCAAAAACAATCTTGAGACAGCCTCTCGAATACAAACTTTAACCTATATTCTTTTTAGACTCAATACTACTTAAAGACGTATATTTCATAAAGCTCACATCCCCAAGAAGCCAAAAGATCAAATTTCACATACCGTGCAGTTATAGATTCAATGAATTGATAGTAATCGGCATTCTCATCAGCAGTAGCTACTTTTCCTAGATAATTCCATGTGTTTCCATCAGAAGAAACTGATAATTGTACATTTTGAGGAGCATAATAATATATATAATCAAGACCTACTCCAGTGATTGTTTTTTCCTCTCCCATATCGAGTGTAAATGAAATATCTCCATCAGAACATATACCTTCATAGTTACCTTTGGTTTCACCATCAATAAGCGAACCGCCACCATCGTTTTGATAAAAATCACTACTATCTTCCACATCTACAGACCAACCCTGTTTGGCCCATTCTATCCAACCGGAAGGCCGTTTGTAAGATATGTGTTCAAATCCTCTTATATATTTATTTATATTCAAGGTGAAAGAACTTCTTTTCTCATCCTGCACGAAGACCGGATCTTCACATTCAAAAACAGCTGTGATATTTAATGTGTTTGACGAGTCGTCCGATGTACGCAACAAAAAGTCATTAGTAATCTCCCAAGTAATATCTCCTGATGTCTTTTCACCAGCAGGAATTATAATTTCTGCAGGAGTAATACTAATGTCTTTCAGGTATTCGTCATCCACTCCTTCCGTTGTAAGTTTCACCTTTACATCTTTCCGAGCAGGACGATCCAATTGTACACTGAATGTATATAGATTCCGCTCCGTGTCCTTAAATTCTCCGTTGAAATAAGTATGTTCGAATGTAGTTTTATTACCGACTTTTCCTTCCAAGAAACCTGTAGCTACATACGCCTCTTTCTTTATCAAAGCTTTTGCCTCCAAGGTAATAGATGGCATTTTATATCCTTGCACAGTAGCTCTCACTCCTAAATTATAGGTAGCTTCATCGTAATTAGATTGAAAAACATCCATATTTTTTATACCCAAAGTAACACTGGCATCCGTATAGCCTGCCGGAATTATCAATTTGGTATCACTTAACTCAACATCTTCTCCGATTGGCTCAAAAGTAACTATTGCGTCCTCGGGTGAAGCGTTAAAACGAAAGGTGAATATTGCGGGTTTATCGAATTCTAATATACCCTCATTATTATAGGTGGCATTCACTATTATTTCCGAACCTTCTCCGTCTTCCGCCACAAGAGAAAAATTGTTATCCGGATAGGTAGCCAGACTTGGAGTTTCATCTTCGCCGCATCCAGAAAGGGCTGTCAGCGAACCGACTGCCAACAATAAGAAAAATCTATAAAGTGTTCTCATTTCTACAATTGTTTTTTAAATTATTGCAAATCATCGGGATATTGGTAAGGTGTGGCATCATTGTCCTTGTAGAACACGGTAGGTGCTTGTAACGGAGAACCATACAGAGTTTTCACATCAGACAGACGCCGGAATACATTGCCATAATTTTCCGGCTTCGGTGAAAAGCCCATAAACCATCCAGAACCTTGGTTTATCAGTCTTTGTCCCTGTAAATCGCCACCTGTACCTCTAACAAACTCCATGGATTGACCGGAACATTCTTTGGATGTCAGGTCCCCATACGGAACTTGAGAAGGATCTCTACCATAATCACCAACTACAATATCTATCCAGTTTTTAATAGTTACTCCATCAACAACGGTTGCCTTCGAACTATACATTCTTCTTAATGCATATACTGCTACGATTTTATCAGGCATTGCTTGTTTTGTTTCGTAGCATAGACGTGCCGCAGCCTCCTCACTAGGCTTTGTTAATGCTGGATTATTCGGATCATAAGCACCTTCATATTCGTCATCAAAACATACCCCGTCCAGATTATATGCTTTGCAATACTGAGCTAGTTCTCGTGCAAAGTCTTTGGCACCTTGTTTAGAAAGTTGCGCCACTCCTGTTATATCCCCGTTACTAAGTATCCCTAATACTATTTTAGTTCCACGTTTACGAAGTGGTTGCAAAAATTTCTCATTATTGTCTAGCAAATATTGTATGTAAGCATTACATTTTAAATAAGGGCGTTGGGCTTGTGCATCCCAGTTGATATTGGCAGCAAATGGGGAAACTACATCCCACAGCAATTTTCCGTTTTCCAGTTGAAAAGAAAGAGCATTCAGTGGATTTGTACCATCAAAGAAGACAAATGACTTTACTACATCTTCCCCTTTGTAAGTGTTTCCCAGCTTTCTCATATCTTTTATCAAATAAATACAATGACCAGCTTTCTCATCTTTTATGGTAATGTCGCTACTTACGTGGGTAAGAGCTATAGGTAAAGCATAGGTTTTATCTTCTTTCAAAGTGCCGTCTGCCTGAATGGTGATGTCAGTCTGAACAGATTTTGTTTGTGCATCTACAATAAGCTTCCCGTCATTCTTAAAAGAAACCAGGTGCGCAGGATACAATTCAAAATCGGTTTCATGCTCTTTGTTATAAGTATCCAAATAGTCTGCATCAATAATTACTTGAGCAGAAGTACTGGTACTCGCCATTTTACTAAGACTCATTTTTACAGAAGTAGTATAAGTATCTTTGTATAGCTCCACTACGTTAGAGGACAAATTGGACTTTCCGTCACGCAAGTATCCATTGTTTTCATAAATGCCAGTATATGCTGACTCATCTATTGCTTTATTTATGACAAGATCATCATCACAAGAGGTAAGGCAAGTTATGCCGCCTGCAAATATGGCAACCATCAACCCTGTTATCAGATATTTTTGTTTCATAATAATATTCTTTTTAATTAAAAGGATTAATATATTTGAGGAAGTTCTACAGGAACCCATATCGGATCTTTACTCGCAGTGATATCATTTCCATTACCTGTACGATCTATAACAACCTTTCCAGACCCCTCATTAAATTTCCAGTAGGCTACAAGTCCTTCACTGGCAGGATTTACTTTATAAGGATTATCTGCAATTTGCTCTGCAGTTCTTTCTACGCTCCAAATACGAACCTCTGAAATTTCTCCCGGAAGCCAGCGGGTACCATCAAAAGAACGGCCTATATAGCAATTCTTAGTTAAATCAACCGTACTATTTGCTGACTGGTCTTTATACACCGCCACACCATTCTTGTAATAGATTCGGTTTTTATTGACAGTGTTATACACAACAGCTATGTGTACCCATTCGTCTACCGGAAGTCCAATACCTGGTGCGTGATTTGCTGGAGGAAAACTTCCACCTGGCACAAATGCCTGAAGTTGATCACGTGGACGGTCGCCATCACCGATACGTATAAGGAAATTATCTTCAATTCCAAAAACAGAACTTAGTGCATTATCACGTTTGGCCACCCAGTCATCACTTCGTACCAATGCTTCCACTGTAATAGTAATCATCTTGCTTACATCACTATTCCATTTTATCGGAAAATAGTTTTCTTTAATATTAGCTACAACATTAATAAGAGCAGCGCCTTTGATGATAAAATAAGTAGTACGGGCACTCTCAAGAAGTCCAATTCCAGATACATTTGTGATTGTAACAGGCAACACATAACGTCTTGAGTCGTCCAATTGATTCAAATTAACGAAATTCACTATGATATCATCTCCAGAAATTCCTCCGGGTTGAATCGTAACATTCTTCACAGGAATATCATAAAACGCTTCGGGAAGTGCTGTAGCATTATCTCCATAACTTAGATTGTAGGTAGCCGCTAAAGATGGTTTGGCATCAAAGCTGACTTGGATTTCGTTGTCGACAGGAGCAGCAAGCCGATAAGTAATTTTACGACTGTCAAACAATACATCTTCTTTAATCAGTAAATCTTCTGTTACGGGTACCGAACTTATATAAAGCTTATTGTCATAATGATGTTCATCATTAATATCCGTATCCTTGCAGCTGCTTACCGTAAATGCAGTAAGTGCTATAAATGCTAATTGATAAATATGCAATTTCATATTGTATTTCTATTTATTAGGATTCATTATATGAATAGTTTCACGTACTGTTCCATAAGTATTATTGTAATAATCCTTTTGGATATTGATGATAAAAATACCAGTGCAGGTATAATCTGGTGATGTCTGTACAATCCATTGAGCTGTACCTTGTGCAGCCAATACTTTATTTCCATTTGCATCCCGTGTATCCCAATAACCAATTATCATATCCTTATCTTCCTGTTGAGGAAACTGTGTACAGGCAATAAAACGATCTTTTGGAACAAGATCCGCATTCGTTCCTGCTACGTCTATGCCTGCTTGAATAGCCATAAAAACATTTAATGTCAGATCCTCCATGTTTTTAGAAGAAGCGGTTTTCAGTATCAGATGATTGTATTTATCCAGCATATCCATGTTTTCGGGAGCCAAATACTGCACATAACCGTAAAAAGCCAATGTCTTGTCGGTATGCTTAATCCGCCAATCCAACACTCTGCTGAAGAAGTTTTGCTGACGTGCCTTGTATTGTTGTAACACATCTTCTTGCATACCCACCATTGAAAGTCCTGTATAGTCAATTAGGATACCATCATATCCATAACTGTCACATAGAGCCAGCATAGCATCCGTACGTTCATTCAGATATCTTTGTGCATCTTCTTCCGTCAATTCGGAATTATCCTTTGCCTTATTGTTCCATTCTTGTTCTAAACTCTCATAATTAATGCAGGAAAGCGTGCGGATATTCTTCTCGCGTATTTTTACCATTTCGGCCTGTGTTTCAGACGAGAGCTTTTCCGGATTATTCAAACAGATAAAATCCACACTGTCCGGTATAGCGGTGAGACGTTCGGTTTGATTGATTGGGTTAGTTTCCGGATTGTCAAAAGAGACAAAGACTAACTTATGTTCTCCATCCTTGTAGCGTTTCAGATCTCTGATATAGTCAGCATACAGTTGTGGGTTTTGCTCTTCAAATGTAGAGTAATGGATGTTAATGCTTTCTGGGTCTGTCCAGTCTTCGCATGAGGAATACATCATCCCCCACACCATCAATATTGCTGTAAACAAACTGTTTTTTACTATTCTTTTCATATATATTATCACTTAAAGATTTTAATCACATTATTTTTATCCAAGTTCTCTAAGTACTTGGTAAATTCTAAATATAGGTTATTCAAGGGGGTATCAGATAT
>NZ_QTLK01000049.1:0-5200 GCF_003602705.1 Bacteroides sp. AM16-13 | reverse complement strand
CTCTAAGTACTTGGTAAATTCTAAATATAGGTTATTCAAGGGGGTATCAGATATTTCTTACTTTTTTCGAAAAAAAAGAGAAAATGGACTAAGTGTTTATTATATTAGCATTGTTTTATTAACAAAGGGAGGGAAAGTCGACACTCTTCTTTTTGAGTTTAATAAAATGTATAACCATTAAATTAAATGTATGGAAAGCAAACATTCGCTTCGAAAGTCGAAGTTATTTCGAGCTTTATTGATTCTTTTGTTGATAGCAGTTCCTGTACAATGGGCTGCGGCACAGTTGACCTTATCAACTCCCCGTACAACTTTAGGAACTGTAATTAAACAAATTCAATCACAATCAAAGTACCAATTTTTCTACAATGACAAGCTATCGACTGTCACAGTTGAACCTTTAAAAGTAAAAGATGCTTCTTTAGAGCAAGTTTTAAACACACTTTTGAAAAATAAAGATATCTCTTATAAAATAGAAGAGAATATAATTTATTTATCCGAAAAAGAAAATTCTAATTCACTACAACAACAAAGCGGGAAAGAACGTACTATAACCGGACAAGTTGTAGATGCTAAAGGAGAGCCACTGATTGGTGTTAGTATTTTAGTAAAAGGAACAACAGACGGAGCTATTACCGATTTGGATGGTAACTACAAAATTATGACAAAAAGCAATAACCCAGTTATTGTTTATTCTTATATCGGATATAAGACACAAGAAATTCCTTTGAAAGGACAGACAGCCATTAATATTACGATGATGGATGACACCCAAGTGATTGACGAGGTGGTTGTTACAGCTTTGGGTATTAAGCGTTCGGAGAAAGCTTTGAGTTATAATGTCACACAGGTCGATGCAGAATCAGCTTTAGCCGTAAAAGATGCGAACTTTATTAATTCGCTGAACGGAAAGGTTGCAGGTTTAAATATCAACTCTTCTTCTTCTGGTATTGGTGGTGCAAGTAAAGTTGTTATGCGTGGTTCCAGGGGTATCGAACAATCGTCTAATGCTCTTTATGTTATCGACGGTATTCCAATGTATAACCTGAGCGCTTCTGGTGGTTCTGAAGAGATGCAATCGCAAGGCTCTACAGAAGCTATAGCTGATATAAACCCAGATGACATTGAATCAATGTCAGTTTTGTCTGGTGCCGCTGCTGCCGCATTGTATGGTAGCAATGCATCTAATGGTGCTATTGTAATCACAACAAAAAAAGGAAAAGTGGGTCGTGTAGCCTTGACCGTATCTAGTAATACAGAAATGTTATCTCCATTCGTCATGCCACAGTTTCAGAATCGCTATGGAACTTCTGGAACAGATGCTAGTTGGGGGAAAAGACTGAACGAAGCTAATTACCGCGGATACGATCCTGCAAGTGATTATTTTCAGACTGGACTTATTGGAACAGAATCTGTAACACTTTCTACTGGTACAGAACACAATCAGACATATCTTTCTGCCGCAGCCGTTAATTCGCGTGGTATTATTCCAAATAACAAATACGACCGCTATAACTTTACATTCCGTAACACCACTCTTTTCCTAGAAGATAAGATGAAACTGGATGTTGGTGCTCAATATATTATGCAGAAAGACCGTAATATGGTGAATCAAGGTATTTATGCAAACCCGCTGTCTTCTGCTTACCTGTTTCCGCGTGGAAATGACTGGGAAGATTACAAAATGTACGAACGTTATGATTTAGAGCGTAATATGTATACGCAATATTGGCCTCAAGGAGGAGGATCGTTCCGTTTGCAAAATCCTTACTGGATTAATTACCGTAACTTGCGTGAAAATGACAAAGATCGTTATATGTTGAGTGCAGCTTTAAGTTACGATATTCTAAGTTGGTTGAACGTAGCTGGACGTGTACGTCTAGATAATTCATACAACACATATACACAAAAATACTATGCCTCTACCATCGCAACTATTGCTGAAGGTGAAAATGGTTTTTATGGTGTAACAAACACTCGTGACAAGCAAACATATGCAGACTTATTGTTGAATATAAATAAAACATTTGGAGAGGATTGGAGTTTAACAGCTAATATCGGAGCATCTTATTCAGACAATCGTTCTGAAGCTCTTGCCGTTAGTGGACCAATTGCAGCGAATGGACTTCCTAACTTTTTCACAGTTGCTCAATTGGATAAAGAAACTGGGAAACGTGAAGAAACTGGTTATCGTGAACAAACACAATCTATATTTGCATCTGCAGAAGTTGGTTATAGAAGTACTTACTACTTGACTCTTACCGGACGTAATGATTGGCCAAGTCAATTAGCGGGACCGAACTCAAAACAGTCTTCTTTTTTCTACCCGTCAGTAGGAGGCTCTGTTGTTTTGTCTGAACTTTTCAAATTACCTGAAAGTATTTCATACTTAAAACTACGTGCTTCTTGGGCATCCGTAGGTCTACCATTTGGACGCTTCCTTGCTTATCCAACTTTTTCATGGAATACTTCAACAGGAGCATACTCTTCTCAGTCTGCATATCCATTGTATGATTTGAAACCGGAACGTACAGATTCTTGGGAAGTAGGTCTTACTGCACGTTTCCTTAAACATTTCAATTTTGATGTTTCATTCTATAATACCAAGACTTACAATCAAACCATGGATGCAAAGCTTTCTCCAACAGGAGGCTATAGTACATTCTATGCGCAGACTGGTAACGTACGTAACCGTGGTGTAGAACTTTCACTTGGTTACAAGAATACATGGAACAAGTTTTCATGGAGTTCTAACTACACATTCAGTGCCAATAAAAACAAGATTTTAAGCCTGATTGATGGTTACATAAACCCTGTAACCGGTGAAGAAATAACAAAAGACCGTATGGATGTAGGTGGTTTATCAAAGGCACGGTTCATTCTAAAAGTAGGTGGATCTTTAGGTGATCTCTACTCACAATCTGACTTGCTTCGAGATTCAAATAATAAGATTTATGTAAATGCCGATGGAAATGTAGCAGTGAATGACAAAGCTGATGATATTTATTTAGGATCTGTTTTTCCAAAAGCTAATATGGCATGGCGCAATGACTTTCAATATGGTAACTGGGGACTTGGCTTCCTTCTTACTGCCCGTTTGGGAGGAGTCGTTTACTCTGCGACTCAAGCCGTTCTTGACTCCTATGGTGTATCCGAAGCTACAGCAGCAGCTCGTGATAATGGTGGAGTCGTGATAAACGGCAACGATATGATCGACGCGCAAAAGTGGTATACAGTGGTTGGTGCCGACAGCGGTATTCCTCAATATTACACTTATAGTGCTACCAATTTACGTCTGCAAGAAGCTTCTGTCAGCTACACTATCCCAAGAAAGAAATTGAAAAATATTATGGATATCACTCTTTCGCTGGTAGGTCGTAACTTGTGGATGATTTATTGCAAGGCTCCTTTCGATCCTGAATCTGTAGCCACTACAGGTAACTATTATCAGGGAATTGATTACTTTATGATGCCTAGCCTTCGTAGTGTAGGATTCAATTTGAAACTTAAATTCTAAAAACGGAAAAGATGAAGAAAAATAAAATAATACAGTTTATAGTCACTGGTATGTTTCTTTTCGGTGCAACTGCATGTACAGGAAACTTTGAAGATTACAATAAAAATCCTCATGAACCAGACCAAAATGACATGGGAGTAGATTGGTATTTGGTAAGATCATTAGCTCTTAATTTACAAGATTTGATGATGCCAGAACAAGAGAACTTTTCTCAATATGTAGACTGTTTGATGGCAGGAGCATTTTCGGGATATGTGGCAGACTCCAATTTGGGTACAGGTTGGTCTGGTCGTTACGCAACTTACAATCCTTCAGACGATTGGAAAAAAATTCCATTCAATGATTTTTATTCAAAGTTTTATCCTGATTACTTCAATTTGAAAAATCAAAGCGATGATGAACTTTTCTTATCGTTGGCCGAGTTATATCGTATTGTCGTAATGTTACGTGTAACAGATACATATGGTCCCATCCCTTATTCAAAAGTAGGTGCAGCTAATGCAATCAAATCCCCTTATGATTCTCAGCAAGCTGTCTATGCCAAAATGCTAGAAGATTTGGATAATATTATTGCAGTATTAGGAAAGTTTGCCAATCAAAGCTTCAGCTCAAGTGCTGATAGAATTTATAATGGCAATACATCAGCATGGTATAAGTTTGCCAACTCTTTGAAGTTAAGAATGGCGATGCGTACTTGCTATGTAGCAGGATTTAATGTGAATGGAAAAACATCGCAGCAATTGGCAGAAGAAGCTGTAGCAGCAGGTGTTATGACTGCTGCAACTGATGGCGCTTATCGTAAAGTTGCCGATCATAATCCATGGCAACGTTTTATGGTACTATGGTCAGATGCACGAATTTCAGCGGATTTAACTTGTTACATGAATGCATACAGCGATCCTCGTCGTGAAGCATATTATGATAAAAGTACTTTTGGCACCGTGTCGGGAAATGCATATACTGGAGAAGAAAGTTATGTAGGTTTACGTCGGGGTATTCTGCAAGGACAATATAATTCCTGGTCGCAAGGCTCTTCTTGTATGAAAGTCACTACGAGTGATAATATTGTTGTGTTCCGTGCATCAGAAGTCGCTTTCTTGCGTGCTGAAGGAGCTCTTCGTAACTGGAACATGGGAGGAACAGCTAAAGACTTCTATGAGGAAGGAATCCGTTTGTCGTTTGAAGAAAACGGAATTACCAGTGGAGTCGAAAATTATCTTGCAAGTACGGGAAAAGTAGAAGCATATAAAGATCCGTTGAAAGGACAAAGTGGCCAAACTTATGACTACTCTGGAGCTATTAATACAAATGTCACTGTGGCATGGGCTGGAGGTGATTTTGAAAAAAGCTTAGAACAGATTATTACTCAAAAATGGATTGCAAACTTCCCAAATGGTATGGAATCATGGACAGAATATCGCCGTACAGGTTATCCTAAATTGATGCCAATGGCAGCAAATGCAAGTGGAGGAGTTGTTAATGACACGGAAGGTGCACGACGCATGCCATATCCAACTGATGAATATCGTGAAAATAGAGAAAGCGTAGAAGCTGCAGTTGCGACATTGACACAAGAGTCCAAGACTAAAAGAGGAGATACGATGGCAACTCACGTATGGTGGGACTGTAAATAAATCAACTATTGAGTAACAAAAAATGAAACTATTTACCAAGTACTTAGAG
>NZ_QTLK01000048.1:0-11551 GCF_003602705.1 Bacteroides sp. AM16-13 | reverse complement strand
TCGAATACAATTATTATACAACATAAATTGAAAACTAACATATGGACTGAAATGTTATATATAACATTTGATTCCGACCCCGAACTGCGTGTGGAACTTCCGTGTGTCGCCACCCCAAAGGCAACGCTCCCGCAGGTTGGCAAGCAGGGCGATACGGTCTGCCACGTAACACTCCACATCGAGCGTCAGCGCACCGCCGTAGATGAAGGCGTCCCGGTCGTGCAGCGTGGAGCCGTCATGCAGCACCTTCTTCCCCCAATTTACCGCCTCATATCCGGCGAGAGCCGAAGCCCCGGCATAGACGAAAACAATCTTTCGGGCGTCCGACAGTATCTTGAAGTAATAGCCGCCCTCCGCCGTGAACTGCGCCACGGGTATCTTGGTGTCCTTGTAGGGATTGTTCTTCAACAGGTATTCGCCACCGAACACCCACTTGTTCCCCTTCTTCGTGTAGGTGGAGAGAGCCGCCCCGAAGCTGTACCCGCCGTCCTTGCCGCCGAGATTGAAGCCGTCCGCCATGTCCGCCCTCACCTCGATGCCCTGCATCTTCGGCAGACACCGCTGGGCGTGCGCCTGCCCTGTAAAAAGGGCAAGCGACGCGATGATTATTGCGATGTACTTTCTCATGGTCAGCGTACTTGAAGTTCGTTGATGGTACCCGCGCGTACCAAATCCTCGTTCTCAATCACGAAGGACTGGTGACGGCCGCCGTTCTTCTCGTTCAATTCCACCACGAGGCACTTGTCATCGGGGATGGTGAACTTCGCCATCGTGAAGACCGTGCGCTCGCTCTTTTTGTCCGGCACGAGGGTGGCGTAGTTCTGCGCGCGGAGCGGCAGAATAATCTGCTCCTGCACGGCAGTACGCTTCGCAACCTTCTTGTCCACGATTTTCCAAGTGATGTAGTCCACATCGAAAGGCACGTTGCTCTGGTTCTTTATCTCCGTGTGGAAATAAAGCAAGCCGTTGTGCGTGTAGATGCCTTTCAACAGGTATTGGATGCCGAAACGCTTGCAGCCGATATGCTTCACCTCGCGCTTGTTCTGTTTGTGGATGGACTTCATGATAAGGCGCACCAGCATCGGGCTTTCGCTGCCCAGCTCTTTCAGATAGATTTCCTGCGCGTTGTTCGGGCGGTTCACCGTGCTGCCGTCATGGATGAAGTCGCACATCTCCACGTTGAGCAACAGCGGTTCGGCGGCGTACTTCACGTTGAAGGTGTAGAAACTGCCGTCCTCCGTGATGACGGACATATTCGTTTCGTTGGGAAAATTCCTTACGGTAGCCTTCACACGGATGATGTTCTCCGCTCCGTCGGCTTTCCCGGCAATCAGGTCGGGCGAGCCTAAATCGACATAGCGCACCTCCGCCGGAAAAATGACGTGGACGGTCTTGTCGTAGGTCACTTCCAGACCGTGCGGCGGTATCATGCGGTCGAAGGTCAGCTTGCGTGACAGCCCGTGATATAGGTCGCCGTCCGCCTCCTTCTGCGGATAGACCTCCTTCGTCAAGGTCGGTTGTTCACTTCCGTTGGTCGTTTCAACGGTTACATTCTCCTGCGCGTTGGCAGTTATGATGCCCATAGCGAGGGCAAACATGATGATTACTTTTCTCATTACTTTTGGATTTTAGTGGTAATTTTTATTGTTTTCAATATTTTTCTTGGTAAAGCATGACCCTGTACCCGGCTTTCAGATGCACCTTGACGGTTCGCATCTTTTTGGCGATGTACTGGCTCGTGCCTTGTATCAGCCCCTTGCCCAAGTCGGAGGCGAGCTGCGCCCCGGCATTGGTGGAGATGTTGATGCTGCTTCCCAGCGAGCCGCCCATGTTGGCGGCGACCTCCCGGACGGCGTTCATCTCCATCGAGTTCGGGATGAAGATGCCGGGCTGTCCGTCCGTGTCATAGACCGCAAGCTCCACGGGGATAATCGTGCCGTCGTATTCCAGCGAGGTAATCTCGATGTCGAGCCGCTCACCCTGTATCTTGCCCGTGCCGACCACCACCGCACCCCGGGGTATTGTCCTGCCTGCCACCGCCATAGGCTCCAGCAGGCGCAGCCTTACCGTCTGCCCGTCCGTCACGCTCTGCGCCCCATGCACGCACGCCGGTATGGTGTTCCTGTCCAATACCTCCGCCGTGCCGACAGCCGTGTTGAAACCCCGGTTGCGTTCCTGCGATAAGGCGGCGACAAACTCCGCGTTACTCATAGGCTGTGAGAGTGAAGAAACTACTTGATGCTCCACCTGTCTGATAGGCATTGCCTTGTTCTTCTTCCCTTTCTGCACGGTAGTTGGCTCTGCCCTCTGTTCCGCCGATGGCTGTCCTCCGTTCTGACCGCCCATGTACTTTGCCGCCAGCTCGTAGGACTTCTCCATAAGAGCCACCTGCTCGTCCATAGAGGAAGCCTTGCCCCTCTCGCTTTCCAGTTCCGACTCCAGCGATGCGATGCGCTCCAACAATTCGTCCATCTCCGCATTGTCGTTTTTCGGCTGGTCGTAGAAGTTTCCGAGCGTGGCGTTCAGGTCACGGTAGGCGGCTGCGGAGGACTGGATGGTCTGCGGCGTGGCTGGCTTTGCCCTTTCTTCCTTGCCGCCCGGATTGGCGAGGTCGAAGTCCACTCCGTTCTCCGTTCCCGCTATCTCGCGGTCGAACATGTCGCCCAGCTGCCCGATGGCACGGTTGCGGCTCTCCTGACGCTCTTCCATCTCCCCATGCTCGTAGGCTTTCAGCTTGTCGCCGATAATCTGCCGGTTCGCCTTGTCAGCGTCGGGCATCTCGGTGTTGTATCCGTCCGTTCCCGGCGGTTGCTCCTTGCCGGAGGACGGGGCGAATATCAGCCACATCGCCCCGATGAACACCAACACCATAGCGGGCAGCACGATCATCTTCTGCCGTTTCAGCCGTTGCGCCTCTGTCAGCGGTTCGCGCTCCTTTTTCGGTTTCCCCGTTTCGGGAGCAGCTTTGTTCTCTTTCGTCGGTTCATTCTTTGTCTGTTCCATATAAATAAGGTGTTAAGTGATTGCCTGTTTCCGCCGGGGTCGGCAGTTCCACCCGTCCGGCGTGTCCCGTTTCCATATGTGAGCCGTCGTTCCTGCCGATGTCATAGACGGCTCTGCCGAAGGTGTAAAGGGCAAGCACCGCGAAGGCGGCGAACATCCCCAGCACGATGCGGCGGCGTGTTTCCGGCGGCAAGCCGTCCAGATACCCTTTGAGACTTGCCGCCAAGCGTTTCCGTTTGTCGTGGAGTTTCCAATACATGCCCCACATTGATTTTCTGATACTTTTCATGTCCTGTTACCGTTTGATAGTCTGTAAATCCTTGTTCTCAATGATGGTGAAACCCTCGATGGTAAAACCGTTCGGGTTGTCATCCGACCGCGATGCGTTCAGCAGGCGGCAGGTGGTCACGAGGCTGCGCTCGGTGACGTTGCTCTGCCGGATGATTTTCTGTGTGGCGTAGGTCACGGCACGGTAGGGATAGGCGTTGAAGTCGCACACCACGCTGTCCACCTTCAGCACTTGGTTGATGTTCCCGGCGATGATGCGGTTGTAGTACCCCTTCTCCGCGAAGTCCGAATAATAGTGGTACACGCTCTTGTCCGCCAGCAGCAAGGCACGTTTCACGTTGTGTTCAATCGCGCTTTTTTCAGGTGATAGCGTGAAGAACATCTCGTGGAAACGGCGCACATGTTCCCGTGCCTCCGCCGGGCGGTTCTGCGACAAATCCTGAGACAAGGCGAGCATCAGGCTCTTGCCGTTGTCCAGCACATAGATTTTCTCCCGTTGCTTCTCTGCGAAACGGTAGGAGTTCCACACGCTCCACACCGTCACCACGGCGCACAGCGAGAGGAAGACGATACCGAACAGGCGTATCTGCCTGAACGACGATTCGATGTTTCTAAGTGATTTGAATTCCATTTATATTTTCCAATTTATGATTGCACATTGATTATTTCAGCAATTTGCCGACACGTCCGACTGCGTTTCCTGCGGCTGCACCCGCCACGCTGCCCGCCATGCTTCCGGCTCGTCCCGCCATCTGGTTCACGTTGCGACCGTAACCGCCCATGCCTCCGGCTTGGATAATCCAGCCCGCAACGGTGGGAATGGTAAAGTAGCCGATGATGCCGATGCAGAGGAATACGATATACACCCCGTCGCTCGAATCCAGCGAGAAGTTCGGGTCTGCCTGCATCCGCTCGATGTCGTTTTGCAGCATCAGAACCTGTATCTTCGCCAGTATGGTGCTGAACATGTCCGATACCGGTAGCCACAGATAGACCTGTATATAGCGGCATATCCACTGCGTGAGCGTGTTTTGGAAACCGTCCCATACCGACAGGGCGAAGGCTATCGGACCGAGAATCGCCAGCACCACGAGAAAGAAGGTGCGGACGGTGTCTATCACGAGGGCGGCGGCTTGGAACAGCAGTTCGAGTATCTCGCGGAAGAAGTCGCGGATGCTCTTCTTCATGTTGTACATTCCCCGGTCGATATACATTCCCGCCATCGTCACCATGTCGGAGGGCGACCAGCCGAGTTCCTCCAGTTGCTTGTCAAATTCCTCGTTGGACACGAGGTAGGCGGTTTCGGGGTTGCGTACCATCGCCTCGTATTCCAGTTTGTCCTTCTGCTCCCGGTATCGGTTCATGTCCAGCGTTTCCGCCTCCAGCATCTTTGCCGTGCCCTGTACGACGGGTGAGAGGATGCTGTTTATCGTGCCCAGCACCACAGTCGGGAAGAACATGATGCACAGACCGATGGCAAAAGGACGGAGCATCGGGAATACGTCTATCGGTTCAGCTCTCGCCAGCGACTGCCATACCCGGTAGGCGACGTAGAACAGCGCACCCAGCCCGGCGATGCCTTTCGCCACACCAGCCATGTCCCCACACAGCGGCATCATCTGCTCATAAAGTGAACGTAAAATCTGATGAAGGTTGTCGAACTTCATAGGCTACCAGTATCTTTCGTTCATGTTCCCGTACAGCCCCATGATGCGGTCGAGGTCGTTCTTCTTTTTCGCACGCAGGTAACTCACGGAGATGTTCTTGTTCGTGTAGTAGCTCACGAGGTTGCGGTAACGCTTCATCTTCGAGTGGCAGCGTTCCACCACGTCCATGCGCTCCTTGTCGGTCATGGAGAGCGTGGTGATGTTCACCACGTTCCTGAGTTCCGTCAACACTTCGTTGCTTTCCTCCAGCAGTTTCGTGTAGCCGAAAGCGATTGCGGAAAGCTCTTCGGGTCTGAAATTCCCGTCACGGAGCATCCGTTGGAAACTGTTCACATAGATGTCTGTGATGTCGCCCACCATCAGGATGGTCTGCTGCACCTTGCGGGCGTCCTTGACCAGATTGTTCACCGATTTGAGGGCATCGTAATACTTCTTGCCCTGCTGATAGATTTTCACCGTCTCCTGAAAGTTGCTCACCATGTTCGTGGCGGTCTTGGAGGTATGGATGATGTTTTTGGAGGCATTGATGATGCCCTGCGCTAGATTGCCCGGATCGCTTACGACCCACTGTGCGCTTGCCCTGCCCGCGAAAAGCAGGCACAGGCAGATAATCATTGTTATTCTTGTTCTCATGTTACTTTGGATTTTAGTGGTTGTTATTCTTCGGTCGGATGTCCCGGCTGCGGCTTCACCCGCACATAGTCCCCGTTTGGCGAGAAAGTCAGCACATCCGTGGCCTCGTTGTAGGACACGTCGATGCGGAAGCCGGTGTTCATGAACAGGTTGCCGTTCTCCTCCTGCAAGAGATAGGTTTCCGGCTTGAGCTTGCGGCGCAGACCGCTACGACGGAACACCGTCACTTTGTAGGCTTCGCCCTCCTTGTAGATAAGCACGTCAGGTTTTCCCTCCACGCTCTCCCAGTTCCCGCACAGCATGTCGCGGCGGTTGTCGGCCACGTCGCAGGATTGCAGCATCATGACCGCCAATCCGATAAGGCACTTGCTGACTTGCAGCATTTTCACTTTTGGTAAATTCATACGCGTTTTTCTTTTTTGGTTGATACATTCTGTTTTTTAGTTATTCCTTGTTTCTCCGCCTTTCGGCAAGCTGCCGGATGGCGGCTTCGATGTCGTCGCCCAGCTTCTCCGCCAGACGGTAAACCTCCACTTTTTCCGTTTCCTCGGTGGTGTACGCGTAGGCTAAGCACCCAGCGCCTTGTCATATTTCTATGGTAGGTTTCCGAGTACTCGCCTCCGAACCGGACTTACAAGTCTCCCTGTATCCGGCTCTCCACTAATTAATTCAGTCTGATTCTTCGGTCGGGGTCTATTTTTGCATGACACTTTGAGCAGACAGCCAAAGTTTTTCGTCTTCGAGCTATCATTTTCTTTTCCCAGTCGGATTTACCTTTCAGGTCTTTAAGTTTGCGAACGTGATGCATTTCGAGTTTATCGGTAGCACCGCATAATTCGCAGACTTGGAGCTTCAGCCTTTCCATAAGGCTGTTACGTCCACCTGTTATGGAAACTGTCCGTGGAATAGTGTCACAGTAAATATTCCCTGCAACCTTTTTGCGTTTGAAACCATCATGATAAAATGATTGGTAAAGTGTCTTACCCTTACTATTTTCATATGCCACTTGGAAAACCTTGTTCTTTTTATATTTCAGAAGTATTTTCTTTACAGATGATTTGTATTTGTTCGCAAATACCTTATACATGCTGTATGACATAATGTGATAGAAAGAATTGATGACATAGCTGTTATTGGCTATTGAGTAGTAATTATAGAACCCTCGGATTTCGGCATTGAACTGACTGACTATTTCCAAGTCATCCAAGTTCAGCATGTACGTTCTGACGATGGATTTCCAAACCTCTTTGCCATTGACGACCGCGATTCTTGCGGCTTTATAATCAAAGAGTTTCTTCCGCATCGTTTCAAAATTCAGGTACAATACAGGCTTGTGTCCGAATGCACGAACCGTTTTACCGTACTTATCCTTACGTAAATCGTTACACCTACGTATAAATACGTCATATCCGAGAAATTTCGCTGGTTTCTGCGCATTGGTTATCAGTGTCTTTTCGTCTGACAGTTCCAGTTTAAGAGCTTCATTCAAATAATTCTTAATATCCTCTTTTACTGTTTTGCAGTCTTCAAGATTACCGGTAATTCCAATCAGAAAGTCATCCGCGTATCTCACGTATTTTAACCGTTTGATACTGCTGTCCATTTCATTACGTGCCGGATAGTTGTTCCGTTCTTCTCGTAGCCGCTTAATTTCGGCGGTCATCTGTTTCCTTACCTTTACATCTTTCTCATTCTTTAGTTTCTTTGCCAGTCGGTATCTTCGCTGTTCGTAGAGCTTGTATCGAGCGTCGCCTTTTCTTGTTACCCCTTTATTGAACCGATTGATGTATTCCTTGATGTACTTGTCGAACTTGTCAAGGTAGATGTTAGCCAGTATTGGGCTGATAATCCCGCCTTGCGGAGTTCCACTGTACGTTCTATGAAATACCCAGTCTTCCACATATCCGGCATTCAGGAATTTTCTGATAAGCCGCAAAAATCTCTCGTCGGCGATACGTTCCCGAAGAATATTAATCAGTACGTCATGATTGATATTGTCGAAGAATCCTTTAATATCGCCTTCAATAAACCATTTCACGGCAGTGAATGTCTTTTGTATATCTATAAGAGCAGTATGACAACTTCGTTTGGGACGAAACCCATGTGAAGTATGTTCAAAACTACCTTCATAGATTGCTTCAAGTATCATTCTGACTACTTCCTGTACCAGCTTATCATCAAAAGAGGGTATGCCAAGCGGACGTTTTTTCCCGTTTTTCTTAGGTATGTACGTCCTTTTGGACGGATTAGGCTGATAAGTCTCATTTTTAAGACTGCCAATCAGTTGTTCAACTCGGTCAATGCTCATTCCGTCAATGGTTTTACCATCGGCTCCTGCCGTCATGTTGCCTGTCTTGCTGTAAATATTCTGATAGGCTACATAAAACATTTCCTCGTTAAACAGCACTCTATACAGCCGCTCAAACTTATAGTTCAAGTTACCGCTGTGTTTACTCAGACTGTTCAACACATTTTCTGGATTTCTCATGTCTCTCACATCTTCCTTTAAATTGTTAAACTTAATTAGCTGCTCCCCTTCGCCATGTACAGGGCGTTACCCTGCTCAGACTACTATGGAAGCTCCGTTGCCATGCCGGATATTCAGGGGCAGACCCCATAGCCCTACAACTGGCTTTCCGGTTTAGGCAATCCCCGTTTAGAAATTTGACGACTATTTGGCTCGATAGATTGTCGGATACGACTTTCGTCCTTTACTACTTATGGTAGTTGCCTTGCGGTAAGTTTATGCTACTCCTGCTACGTGTCATCAGTGTAGTACCGCAACATAACGGTATAATTCCGAAGAATTATTCAACTGTCTTCCGTCATTGCCCAAGGATACGACTGCTCGGACTATCGTTCAACCAATGCAGGCTTTATCCTCATATCTATCATTTTAACTTGCCATTCGGTCGCAGCCTGACAGTTGGCTGACTTATGGCTTTACCAACGTGCTATGTTCCCTTGTGGGGTTTTCCCCTCCGGTTAGCGGTTGTTAATGGGCATTTTAAACACTTGCCCAGTCGCTTGCCAAAGCGACATTCGTCAAATTCCCTTTACGGGCGCACCAGATACTCTTCCGCGCTGACCTCCGTGGCATAGACCGCCGACTGCGTGCCGCCCAAGCCTATCCACACCTCCTTGTAGAGCCGTGAAGGGTTGTTCGCCATGTTGATGGAGAGTATCTGCGACTTCTCCTTTTCCGTCAGTCCGAGCAACGCCTGTATCTGGTCGAACTTGTTCATATATTTCCTTTGGTCAAGCAGGATTTTACAATCCGAGTTGTTGATAATGCTCTCTTTGACCACCGGAGAACTGATAATGTCGTCCACCTCCTGCGTCACCACGATTGCCTCGCCGTAATATTTTCTGACCGTCTTATACATATAGCGCAGATATTCAGCCATGTTCGCCGATGAGAGGGCCTTCCAAGCCTCTTCCACGATAAGCTGTTTCCGCACGCCTTTCAGCCGCCGCATCTTGTTGATGAAGGCTTCCATGATGATGATGGTCACGACGGGGAACAGTTCGCGGTTTTCTTTAATCGAATCTATCTCGAAGACGATGAACCGCTTGCCGAGCAGGTCGATGTTCTCCGTGGAGTTGAGCAGGAAATCGTAACGCCCGCCCCGGTAATACTGCCGCATGGTGGTGAGCATGTTGTCGATGTTGAAGTCGGACTTCTCCACCTTGATGTCACGCTGTGCCAGTTCCTTGCGGTAGTCGTCACGCATATACTCGTAGAAGGTGTTGAACGACGGCACGATGCTACGGTCGGATTGGATGCGCTCAATATAGGCACTCACGGCACTGCCCAGCTCGCCGCTCTCCGTCTTTGTCACCTTGTCGTCCTCCGACTTCCAGAGCGTCAGCAACAGGGTCTTGATGCTGTCCTTCTTCTCCACGTCGAAGATGTAATCGTCGGTGTAGAACGGGTTGAAGCTGATGGGCTTATCTTCCGTGTAGGTGAAATACACACCGTCCGCTCCGCCTGTCTTGCGTCGGATCATGCCGCACAAGCCCTGATAGGAGTTTCCCGTGTCCACCAATACCACATGTGCGCCTTGCTCATAATATTGGCGCACGAGGTGGTTCATGAAGAAAGACTTGCCGCTGCCCGAAGGACCCAGCACGAACTTGTTGCGGTTGGTCGTGATACCTCGCTTCATGGGCAGGTCGGAGATGTCAAGGTGCAGCGGTTTTCCCGTGAGCCTGTCCACCATCTTGATGCCGAAGGGCGAGAGCGAGCTGCGGTAGTTGGTTTCCTCTGTGAACAGGCACACCGCCTGTTCGATGAAGGTGTGGAAACTCTCTTCCGCCGGGAAGTCCGCCGCATTGCCGGGTATCGCCGCCCAGTAGAGTGTCGGGCAGTCGATGGTGTTGTGGCGCGGCACGCATTCCATGCTTGCCAACTGGCTGCCCACGTCGTTCTTGATATGCTTCAGTTCCTCCGCATCGTCGCTCCACGCCATGACGTTGAAGTGTGCCCGTACCGAGGTCAGTCCGTAGGAATGGGCTTCGTTCAGGTATTGGTCTATCCACTCGCGGTTGATGCTGTTGCTCCTTGAATAGCGAGATAGCGACTGCATGTTACGGGCGGACTTCTCGAACTTCTGCAAGGTTTCCTCACTGTTGTCTATCAGCACATACTGGTTGTAGATATGGTTGCAGGAGAGCAGAAGCCCCACCGGGGAGGCGAATGACAGTCGGCAGTCACTCCGGTCGGTGGAGAGCTTCTCGTAACGGGTGTCGGTAGCCACCTTGCCCGGCAGGTCTTCCGCGTCGGAGAGGGTGTGCAGACACAGGCGGTTGTCGCCGATGCGCATCTCCCTTGCCGAAAGCTCGATGTCCTGCAAGGTGGTGTCACCTTCCGGCATGAGCGAGAAGTAGCGTTCAATAAGTCCCGTCTTTCCCTCAGTACCCACAATCTCATCGGTGGAGAGGCGGCGCAGCCTGACAAGCCCGCTGTCGTTCATGATGCGCTCGAACTGTTCGCAGGCTTCCAAGAACTTGGTCGTGGTTTCCCTGTCCAGCTCCTTCGGGATGATATGTCCCCGGCACAGCGTGCTGAAATTGCTCTGCATCCGGTTACGCTCCTTTGTTGTCTTGGTCAGGTAGAGGTAGCAGGTGTGTTTCAGGTACGGACGCTCGTTGAAGTGACGCTCGAAAGAGCGGCTTAAAAAGCTCATGTCGTCCTTCTGAAGCTCCGGTTTGTAGCGTTCCTTGATGAACCAGTCCTGTTTGTGGACGACGGAGTAGTCCGGCAGCACCTTGATAGCCTTGCACCAGCAACTGTGTATCGCCTCGTACTCCGCACCCGTCACGGTGTAAAGTTCCGGTAGTTCCACCTCGAAAGCCACCGTGATGTCGGCGTCCTTTGAGATGATGCAGCCATGCTCCACCGCTAAAAGTGGGAACCTGTTTTCCAGTGTTGTCATTTTCGATGTATTCCTCATTGTCTTTCTTCCTTTCGTTGTCGTTTGAACAGACGGGTTATCCGCCGCCGGTTGATAAGGTATCGGGGATGGCTCCGTGCCGCTCCTAATTTCATCAGCCCGTGTTCACCGTACCGGGCGTTCAGCGCGAAGGTCTGCCATACAAGGAGGGAGGACGATGCCGCGCCGAAGCCGATACATATCCACTGGTCGATACCGACCATGTAGAGGATGACGAACAGGACGAAGAGAGCCAGCAGACCTCCGCAGAAGATGAAGAGGTACTGTGCCTTCAAGCCCTTGAACTCTACCGGACGGCCGATACCCTTGTTGATTGGGTATTCAGCCATACATTATTTATTAAAGGAAGAATGAGCGCAGGATGGTGGCGGCAACAATCAGGAAGATGCACGCGCCGAACCACGAGGCGGCTGTCTTGCTGGTGTCGGGGTCGCCCGATGAAAACTTGCCGATCGAGTAGGCAAAGGGAATCTCACCCTAAGCCTCTCACAGAACCGTACTTGA
>NZ_QTLK01000047.1:0-11816 GCF_003602705.1 Bacteroides sp. AM16-13 | reverse complement strand
CGTACAGTTCTTAATGGGGAATGCGGCGGTAACGCCGCAAACCTACATAACAATATAACTTTCATGGAAAATAACCCGGAACTGCAGCTAGCTTGGCAGTTCATAGAAAATACAGGCACACATTTATTTCTTACCGGAAAAGCCGGAACCGGAAAAACGACATTTCTTAGACGATTGAAAGAACACACCCCTAAGCGCATGGTTGTATTAGCACCGACAGGGATCGCAGCCATCAATGCGGGAGGAGTAACGATTCATTCTTTCTTTCAGTTGTCTTTTGCCCCTTTTGTGCCGGAAACTACCTTTAATTCTTCCCAAACACATTACCGTTACAGTAAAGAAAAGCGGAACATAATTCGTAGCATGGATTTGCTCGTTATTGATGAGATCAGTATGGTGCGTGCCGATTTGTTGGACGCGGTGGATGCAACTCTGCGGCGGTATCGCGATAGAGAGAAACCGTTTGGCGGGGTGCAACTGTTGATGATTGGAGATTTGCAGCAATTGGCTCCCGTCGTGAAAGATAATGAGTGGGAACTGTTGAGGAAGCATTACGAAACCCCTTATTTCTTTGCGAGCCATGCGTTGAAAGAAACGGTATATATGACCATTGAACTTAAAAAAGTCTACCGGCAGAGTGACACATTCTTCCTGTCTTTATTAAATAAAATCCGGGAAAATAAGGCTGACGATGAAGTGCTGAATGAACTGAACCGTCGTTATCAGCCCGGTTTCCAGCCACAAAAAGAAGAAGGATATATTCGGCTGACGACACATAATTATCAGGCACAGAAAGTAAATGACCGTGAATTGGCATCTTTGTCCGGCAAGGCGTATCATTTTCGTGCCGAGATAGAAGGAGATTTCCCCGAATATTCCTATCCTGCGGATGAACTCCTGACAATAAAGGAAGGAGCGCAAATTATGTTCCTGAAGAATGATCCATCGTCCGAGAAACGATATTATAACGGTATGATTGGTGAGGTGGTCACTGTTAATGATGCAGGTATTATTGTGCGGGGGAAGGGGAATAAATCAGAATTTCAGTTGTTGCCGGAAGAGTGGGGAAATTATAAGTACGTACTGAATGAGGAAACAAAGGAAATCACGGAAGTGATAGAAGGAACGTTCCGTCAATATCCTATCCGTCTGGCATGGGCCATTACGATACATAAAAGTCAGGGGTTGACGTTTGAGCGTGCCATTATTGATGCGCGTAACTCTTTTGCGCACGGGCAGACTTATGTAGCGTTGAGCCGTTGCAAGACTTTGGAAGGGATGGTGTTGGAGTCTCCTTTGCGGAGGGAAGCCATTATTAGTGATGCTACGGTGGATAATTTCACCAAAGCGGTAGAGCAGAATAAGCCGGGCAGTCAGCAGTTGAACGATATGCAAAAGGCGTATTTCTTTGATTTGTTGAGTGATTTGTTTAATTTCTATTCGATCGATCAGGCTTATAAACGATTGCTTCGTTTGATAGATGAAGATTTGTATAAGCTCTTTCCGAAGCAGTTGGCAGAATATAAGGCATTGGAACCTCGCATCAAAGAGAAAATAGTGGAAGTGTCCCAGCGTTTTCGTAACCAGTATACCCGGTTGATACATGAGAGTGAAGACTATGCGACGAATCAGGAGTTACAGGAGCGGATTCGTTCCGGGGCCAGATATTTTCATAAAGAGTTGGCGCCGGTTCGGGCTTTGTATAATAAGACTAATATGCCTCTTGATAATAAAGAGTTGAGAAAGCTGTTGGCGGAACGTATGCAGGCGTTGGATGATGCGTTGTGGATTAAAGAGTCTTTGTTGGAGGCTGTGTCTGCAAGAGAGAGATTCGCTATTACGGATTATTTGAAGTTGAAGGCTAAAGTAATGTTGAGTCTTGAGGATGATTCTTCTTCTTCCGGTTCTTCGAAAGCGTTGAAAGAAAAGAAAGAGCGGAAGGAACGGAAAGAGCGTACACGTAGCGGTGCTGAAAAGGTGAAAGTGGAAGTGCCTACGGATATTTTGCATCCGGAGCTTTATCGCGCCCTGTCTGAATGGAGGACAGCCAAAACACGTGAGGTGAATCTTCCTGCGTATGTTATTATGCAGCAGAAAGCGTTGATGGGAATTGTGAATCTGCTACCGGATAATCCAAGAGCTCTGGAAGCGATACCCTATTTCGGAGCAAAAGGGGTGGAAAGGTATGGACTTGAAATATTAGGCATTGTCCGTAAGTATATGGCGGAAAATCAATTGGAAAGACCGGAAATAATGGATATGCTCATCTCTGATAATAGGGAAGCCGCAAGCCGACGGGAAGAGCTGAAGCAACGGAAAGAAGAACAGAAGCAACGGAAAGAGGAAGAAAAACAGAAGAAGGAAGCAGAGAAACAGAAAAAAGAAGCGGAGAAGGAGAAGAAAAAAGATACAAAATTAGTCAGCTATGAAATGTTCTGCCAGGGAATGAGCATAGATGAAATAGCCAAAGCTCGCGAATTGGTATCGGGAACCATTGCCGGTCATTTGGAATATTATGTCCGTTTAGGAAAGATTAAAGTGGAGAAAGTAGTGAAAGCTGAAAATCTGGCGAAGATTCGTAAGCATCTGGAAGAACATGAATACATGGGAATATTTGCCATTAAGGCAGCGTTAGGAGACGATGTCTCCTATGCTGATATAAAGTTTGTATTGGCTGTTTCCGGACATTAACTAATTATGTTTGGACCTAGCCCCAAACATAAAAATATCTCTGTCTTTCGTTCACAATGCTCATTCTTGCTCTTGTCAAACCATCGCAAGAAATATCAGAGATTACAGAAAAAAGAAACAAAAACAGGAACACTGATATCAATCAGAATACCGTGTAAGATAGCGATGGGAATCATTTCTTTTCCCGAATATCTGCTGATGGAGGGCAGGAGTACATCCATCGAATTGACTCCTGCCGCTGAAATAGGAGCCAGTTTCCCGAAATACTTCTTGATGATTGGAGTACCGAGAAGTGCCATCATCTCACGGAAAATATTAGTCAACAGTGCGATAGTTCCTAATTCCGTAGCCAGTTGCAGCCCGATAGAAGGCTCTTTGAACTGGGTGATAAGGATAGAAGAAAGCGAATAGTATGCGAATCCGCTTCCCACTGCCATACAGTCGAACACGCTCCATTGGCGCAATAGCAGGCTTGCTAAAGCAGAAAACAGCAACGTACCGATAATCGTTCCCAACGGAATCAACAGCATTTTAGGGTGCAAATGCGACACAATCGCTTTCAGGTTCTTATTAGAACCGATACTGATTCCCACTTGCAGCATTAACGCATAAAGTATATACATCGAAACTGTGTGCGTATCAAACTGGAACTTGTTGAAAGCTCCCATGACACAACCTACACAAAAGAATAATATAACGCTCAAACTTCCTTTCATTGTTCACCTCCTTCTTGAATAAACGCGTCTTTTTTCCTCTTAAAAGAAATCAGACTCCTTTTTTTATTATTCGCCTCCTTTTCTAAAAAACAATTGCAGTACCAGACGGGCAGCGATCAGGCTTCCCAATACACCGGACACGGCAAGAACAATTGCCTGCCATCCGAATTTACCGAGATTGTTTACAATCAGGCTATTAGAACCGATAGACACACCGAGAATGAAGAGCAACAAGAATATTGTAAGAGAAATTGTCTTTTCTGTCTTTTGCAAGATACTCCAGTTACGCAATACATAACCGATGCCGATTCCTAAAAACATAGTAGATATAATAGAGAACATAATGTATATATTTTTGGTTAGGTTAAACTGATTATTGACAACACACAAGAGAATTCTCAAAGAAGATGATACATCTGCTTGAAAATCGGAAAGGAATACTGCTGTGAATAGTGAAACAAGTCAGCAGATAGTTCCTGTTAAGAAATAATAGGGTAATTTAGATGAATCCACTGAACCAATGTACATGCACGCAGCAAGACTTACAGAAAGTCGGTATTCCTGCAAGAAAAAGATTAGCGTTATGTAGTTGTAATGTTTGATTCATCATTGGTCTTTTTTAATTTTGGTGCAAAGATAATAACTTATTGCATATTTTCAAAATAAATATGCAATAAATGAAGCGAAAGAATTATTCGGAATGAAATAGATTGTTGTAAAAAGTAGTATTGTTTCCAATTCTACCACTGTCTTCAATTTGGGCACTATCCCGTATTTTGTGTAAATAGCCACTGTTCATCATTTGGGGACTCTCTTATTATATAAATAGAAACCACAGAATTCCTCTTGTAGTTTTCTGCTTACGTAAAATGATGGATAATCCTTGAATAATTGATAATCTGTCCTCTTCCTTATAAATGTTCCCAGTTCGCAAGAGCTTCTTTAAGCTTCTGTGGCTCGTATCCAAGCATTGTTCGTGCTTTATCGATACTCATTCCACTAAAACGGGGACGGGGAGTGGTTTCATTCATTTCCTCTGTCGTGACAGGATGGATAAGAGAGTGATCCAGTCCCATATAATCTGCTACCTGATAAGCAATCTCCGCAATGCTCATGCACTCAACGCCACAAATGTGAAAGATACCGTTCGTTGGATGTGCTATCAAACGCTGTACACCATCCGATACGTCTCCAACATAAGTCGGTGTCCGCCATTGATCGGATACGACACGGATTTCTTGTCCGGCTTTCAAACGGTTCATTACCAACTGGACGATATTACCGTGTTGTCCCGGCAGCGCTCTGCCATAAACGATTGCTACACGGACAATAGCATAACTGCTGCAAGTTTCTGCCACTTTCTCTTCTCCTTTCCACTTGGTATATCCGTAATAGTTGACGGGAGCGGGGATGTCTTCTTCTGTGTACAACGGTCCGGCATCTTCATTTATCTTTTCATCGAAAACAAACATCTTTCCATCGAAAACAAAGTCCGTCGATAGATGAATGAACCGGCTTTTATATTCTTCGCAAAAAACAGCCAGTTGGCTCACTGCGGTCACATTGGTAAGATAAGCCTCTTCATGATGCGTCTCGCAATAATCCGGCACGGACAGGGCGGAACAATTAATGACCACATCAGGCTGAACCTCCTCAAAAAGACACTTAATGTCCGCTTCATTCCGTATATCTGTTTCAATGAAACGATATTTCCCTACATCATTCGGAGAAATATCCGGATGCAGAGAGCACCCCGTTACCTTATATTGTGCATGAACAGACAAATCATTCAATATTTGGCGTCCGGTGAATCCATTGGCGCCGATAATCAATATCTTCTTCATTAGGTTCTATTTATATATAGTGTTATAGATATCAAGGCGCCATATCCGGACTTTTTGATGATACAATCATTGCGGAGACACGACTTTTTTGCACATATTTCTACAAAAATAGAAAATAATATCCATTGCGCAAATAGATTTCGTACTTCCCATCTTACTTTGCTCCCGATAACGAGATTTATATGAATGGATAAAAGAAAAGAAGTATGGAAAAAGTAATTATGGGAACACGTTTGCCCGCTAAGCTTTGGTTGAATGAAGTAGAAGACTCTTGTATGTCGCAGATTATGGATTTGACTTCACTTCCTTTTGCGTTTAAACATATCGCCATCATGCCTGATGCCCATGCGGGAAAAGGAATGCCAATTGGCGGTGTGTTGGCTACGAAGGGTGTGATTGTTCCCAATGCTGTGGGAGTGGATATCGGTTGTGGAATGTGTGCGATTAAGACCAATCGAAAAGCGGAAGATTTTAGTTATACGGATTTGACTTCCATCATGTCGAAGATTCGTGCGGCCATTCCCTTGGGATTCGACCACCATACTAAAAAGCAAGATCAGGAGTTACTTCCACGAGGATTCGACCTTGAGGAGATGCCTATATTGAAGAATCAGTACGAGGCTTGTTTGAAGCAGATAGGAACCTTGGGAGGAGGAAACCACTTTATTGAGATTCAGAAAGATACCGAAACGTCTGATGTGTGGGTGATGATTCACTCCGGAAGCCGTAACATTGGTTTGAAGGTTGCCAATCACTATAATAAGATTGCGCAATATTGGAATGAGAAATGGTATTCTGAAATGGTATCGGGACTGGCTTACCTGCCAATGGAGACGCAGATGGCAAAGGATTATTTCCGTGAAATGAACTACTGTGTGGCCTTTGCCTTTGCCAACCGTCAGTTGATGATGACCCGTATCTGTGAAGCCATTCAGGCAGTGAAACCTGAAACGGACTTTGAGCCTATGATTAATATTGCCCACAATTATGCAGCCTGGGAGAACCATTTCGATCAGGATGTGATTGTGCACCGAAAAGGAGCTACGCGTGCCTATGAAGGTGAGATTGGTATTATCCCCGGATCTATGGGTACTAAATCCTATATCGTTGAAGGACTGGGTAATCCGGAGAGCTTCAAAAGCTGTTCGCATGGTGCCGGCCGATTGATGGGAAGAAAAGATGCCTGTCGCCGTTTGTCACTGGATGAAGAGAAAGAGCGAATGAACCAGCAAGGAATCATTCACGGACTCCGTTCGCAGGATGAACTGGATGAAGCGCCGGGAGCTTATAAAGATATTGCGCAAGTGATAGCGAATGAGCGGGATTTGGTGAAACCGTTGGTGGAACTTGCTCCAATGGCAGTTATTAAAGGGTGATTGACAGATGTACCAAGAAGAGGAAAGCAAAGGCAATTTGGAGTATAGGCATAAAAAAAGGAGCAACGCCTTGCTCCAACCTTTGTTAACCTTAAATCTAATACTATGAAAAACACATTGCAAAGATACGGACTCTTGGGAAATTAGCAAATAATCCAAGAAAAAAAGTATGTTTTATAACATTGATTAAGAATTTGTATTCTCGAATCTATTTTTATTAAGAGATTTGACCGATCACAGACAAGAGTAAAGCTCCATTATCGTACTATTTCTTTTAGTAGCCTTAATGAGTGGCAACATACCACGCTGTTTCGTTCTTTTTCAAAGCAGCTGCACTAGTGCTTGGATCAGAAATAGTGATACCGGAGAAAGTATTGATCTTTTTTCGTTCTCCATAATAGGAGGATATTGCTGTAAAATAATACTCCGTATTCCTTTTATATGGAACTGTGCGTTTCAGTTGTTCGTTGAATTGCTCCAATAAATCAGGATCGGAGCATAGCTTTGCAACATAATCACCACAATCAAAGAATATGGAAGGTTTATATCCGTCTAAACTCTGCAAAGAAGAAATTAATTCTTCGTTAAACGTATAACGTTGATTTATTTCTTTCATAATGGCCGCCAGATTATCTATTTCCGAGCAATCTGTGACACTGATTGTTCCGCAGGGAGTGACATAATTTGAATAAAAAGAATAGAAACCATCACAAATCTTTTCATAATCTATGTTTCCGATTAAGTACTGGCCAATCTTGTCGTATGGCATGCCATAAGCCATAATTTCACTAGTGGATGCTATCAGGTGACTTGTTACGTTTTTAAGGTCATAAGCAACCTCTACTGTCGACATATAGCAGTCGTCGAAAAGGATATACTCCATCTTCAATCCTGCGCTCGATATTCCTTCGGCAAGTGTAGTAATATCCGTCTGATACTTGGATTCTCTGCCTCCGAAGAGACGTGTCATAGGTGTATTCCCATATTCCCAATGTTTTTTGACTGTTTGCAGGCTACTGCGTGATTGCGTTTTTGATACGGGGATCCATCCCATTCCGTGGCATCCGATAATCATTGCATATCGTTTGGCGGGAGAGTAGGTCTGTACATCATTCAGGATAGAAGTGATACCCTCGGCCGTTGTATAGATGGGAGCCGGATAATTATAGCTTTTTAAAGCCTTCTGCACAGCTGCGCCTTTTTCGTAAGAAAGCTCATAGAGAGTGGCTTTGGTAGCCGTTGTACATATAAATACGAGAACCCGCTCGTTTTTCAATATATTCTGTCCGATAATACTTTTCAGATCAGCAATATTCTGATAGAAAAAGGAAGTCAGGTCAGTCGACCAGGGCAGATACATAAATACAGTTTGTTCATTATCCGAACGAACCACCGGGTCGGTAGGATCAGGATCTGTCGGATCAGTGTTGTCCGTCTGCCTTGTGCCCGGAGATGTAGAAACCGGATCTTCTTTCTCACACGAAATCATGCCGAAAGAAAGAAATAATACGAAGAGGATTGATTTCATCAGACGATAATATTGTTGCATTGTTTCCATTATTCTACAAGGATTAAATTTTCTTTTTATATATAACGTAAAAAGAGAACTTTTGATTTGCTTTACCGGGACATAATTGATACATCTCTCTTTGCAAAGTTACTGAAAAATAGCGTAATTCCAATACTGTTATTCATAAGAAAGAACAGCTGTCCGGGAAATGGTATCTTAGGAAGTTAAAGAGGAGAGTTGACGTATGGACATAAAAAAAGGAGCAACGCCTTGCTCCAACCTTTGTTAACCTTAAATCTAATACTATGAAAAACACATTGCAAAGATACGGACTCTTGGGAAATTAGCAAATAATCCAAGCAAAAAAGTATGTTTCATAACATAGATTAAGAATTGGATATTTCAATTCAAATTTTATTAAGACTTTTTTGTTGCTTTATCGTCCTCCAATCCTTTTAGATTTCATTTCTAGTTAGGTACTCTGAAGTCATTCGGAGAGCAACCGGTAACTTTCTTGAATAGCCGGCTAAAATACTGTGGATTCTGAAAACCTAGTTCTTGTGTTATCTGATTAACTGTTTTATCAGTATTTAGCAACCAGTCTTTGGCAATCTCGAAGCGTTTGAATTCGATGTATTCTTTAAAAGATTTCCCCGTTTCGTGCTTCAGTAAGTCGTTGAAATATTCAGGAGACAAATGAAGCATGTTAGCGCAATACTCATTTGATAGTACATCGACAGCCGGTACCGGCTTCGTTTCGAAATGGTTATTTATCATTTTATCAAATTGTTTGATAATCGTTTTATTCACTTCGTTACGTGTAATGAATTGGCGTTCGTAGAAACGTACACAGTAATCCAGCAATAGCTCTATATACTTGGAAACTATTTTTTTGCTGTGGCGATCAATACAACGTTCGAGTTCCTGGTTGATTCTGTCCATAAATTCCAGAATGATCTGTTTCTCGCGCAATGATATATGCAGTGCCTCTTCAGGCTGATAAGAGAAGAAAGTATAGTTATCTATATTAAGTCCGAGCGGAGTGCCACAAATCAGATCGGGATGAAAAGCCAATATCCATCCTTTAGAGGGAAATCTCTTATTTTTTTCTTTCATACTGATAGACTCTCCGGGAGCCAGGCAGATCAAAGTACCGTCCGAGAAATCATAATACTGGTGACCATACACATAGGCCTCACATTTACACTCACTCAATAGAATCGTATAAAAGTCGAACTTGATGTCCGTATGAGGCGACAAGTCAGCCTTTGAGAGATCAATGACACTCACCAGCGGATGTAGTGTTTTGCTTCCCAGACAACAATTGCATTGATGCACGGTTCCTATTTTGAGTACTTTATCTCCCATGATGTTGAGACTCCTGTAGCTAAAAAATGCTTAGTTTCTTTGTTTATATTCGTTCGGGGTGCAACCGACATGCTTTTTAAACAATCGGCTGAAGTGTTGTGGATATTGAAATCCCAGTTCATAAGCCACCTGGCTGACAGTTTGAACACCTTCCAGTATTCTTTCTTTTGCCAGTTCGATAATCCGGCACTGGATATATTCCTGTGCAGTTTTTCCTGTTTCCTTCTTTATCAAGTCTCCGAAATAATTAGGAGAGAGACATGCCTTGTCTGCAAAATATTTCACGGATGGCAGTCCTTCGGTTATTGCCACCTGATTCTGGAAGTATTCGTCCAGCAATTGCTCGAATTTTACGATAATATCTTTGTTCGCCTGATTACGTGTAATAAACTGCCGTTCGTAGAAACGCATACAGTAATCCAGCAGTAGTTCGATGTTTCGCACGATGAGTTGCTTGCTGTGTTTGTCAATAGGATGCTCCAGCTCGATCCTAATTTTATGTATGCAATCAGTTACGATTTCTCTTTCCTGGTCTGAAAGATGCAATGCTTCATTTACCTCATAAGAGAAAAAAGTATAGTTCTTGATATGCTGTCCTAATGAAGTTCCGCGGATTAAATCGGGATGAAACAAAACGCCGATTGACTTGGTGCGGGGAGCAGGTCTGTTGCGGTTGTCTATTCCGCTCACTTGTCCCGGTGCCATACAAACAACCGTTCCTTCCTGATAATCGTAATTCTTACGTCCATAAGTGAGGTCGCCACATTTTGCATCCTTCAGGAACAAGCAGTAGAATCCGATATTCATACGGATATATTCAACTGACCTGGTGGCTTTTGAGAAGTCGATTACATTCACCAAAGGGTGCAATGTTTCCAGTCCAAACAATTGGTCATACTGATCGACGGTTTCAATTTTTGTTATTTCATCCATATGCTTCTGTTATTAATCTGATACAAAGATAAAACATTTGAAGGTATCTTTTTAATTTCATTCAGCAAATCAGTAATATGGGTATAAGAATCAGTAATCTGTATACTACATAAACTTTCGGGCAGAAAAAATAAATGGCAATGATTGCTGGAAGTAAATGATGGAATTGATATATTTGTTCCGGAGAATATAAAAAACAGGTTTTATGAAAGCATTATTTATTGGAGGAACAGGTACGATTAGTACAGATGTAGTAGCATTGGCGCAACAAAAAGGGTGGGAGATTACTCTCCTAAATCGTGGTTCGAAAAAGATGCCGGAGGGAATTCACAGTATCATTGCGGATATTAATGATGAAGAAGCTGTGGCAAAAGCCATCGTGTCCGAACATTACGATGTGGTTGCACAGTTCATTGGCTATACGGCAGAAGACGTGAAGCGTGATATCCGCCTGTTCCAGAATAAAACGCGGCAATATATCTTTATCAGCAGTGCCTCTGCCTACCAAAAGCCATTGGCCGATTACCGCATAACCGAAAGCACCCCATTGGTCAATCCCTATTGGCAGTATTCCCGTAACAAGATAGAAGCGGAAGAAGTGCTGATGGCAGCCTATCGCACAAACGGTTTCCCTGTTACAATCGTCCGTCCCAGCCATACCTACAACGGAACAAAACCTCCCGTATCTGTACATGGCGATAAGGGAAACTGGCAGATCCTAAAACGAATCCTTGAAGGTAAACCTGTTATTATCCCCGGCGACGGTTCTTCTTTGTGGACATTGACTCACTCTAAAGATTTTGCCAAAGGTTATGTAGGACTGATGGCGAACCCTCATGCCATTGGGAACGCTTTTCATATCACTACCGATGAAAGCATGACCTGGAATCAGATTTATCAAACCATTGCCGACGCGTTGGGTAAACCTCTGAATGCATTACACGTAGCCTCCGATTTCCTTGCCAAGCATAGCGATCATTATGATTTCAGAGGTGAACTGTTAGGAGATAAAGCAGCTACGGTAGTCTTTGATAACTCGAAGATAAAGCGGTTGGTTCCTGATTTTATATGCAACACTTCCATGGCAGACGGATTACGACAAGCCGTACACTATATGCTTTCCCATCCGGAATCACAAATACCCGATCCGGAATTTGATTCATGGTGTGATCGTATTGCCAACGCAATAAGTGCGGCAGATAAGGCCTTCGAGCTTTCCTAATTCTGTGCCGAACTTACTTGATTTAATTCCGGACTGTCTGATCTAATCTATAGGACTACTTGATTTTATTTCAGACTTCCGGGGTTTTATATTGAAGTACCTTATTTAGGGATATTCCTAAAATAATAAAATTTAAGGCAACTAATTCATTGCGAG
>NZ_QTLK01000046.1:529-17582 GCF_003602705.1 Bacteroides sp. AM16-13 | reverse complement strand
TGATGGCTGCTGTACAGCATAAGCCCTGCGATGTCTTCCATGCTGAGTTGGGCTGTCAAGTCTGCCACACGCACATCTACCGACTGGCGCCAATCCTCATACACATCCAGCTTGCCGTTGCGGTTCAAGTCCTTGAATGCATATCCGTCTTGCTGTATGATAGAGATGCCCGACTTCGGACTGTATCCTAATGTAGCGCCGCCTTTTTGGGTAATCAGATGATAGCCGTCTTCTACGGATTCCGTCCATCGCAGTCCGCCGCAACTGCAGAGCAAGCCGGGCAATAAAACAAATAAATATAAGCTCTTATTCATTAGATGTTTTTACTTTTTATTTCATGTACATTACTCTACAAACACAATCTAATTTCCAACTATATCTTATTTTTCCGGAGTTAGTCTGAGCAAAACAACGCCGTGTACCGGAACATCAAAGGACATCTTATCTGCGGCTGTCCCTAAATCTTTCTGTTTCCACAAGTCACGTACCTTATATTTCTTTTCGGTAAGATTCACACCGACCAAAGAAAAGTCTTCTTTCTGCCAGTCGATGTCCAAGTTCCAAGAAAAGTGATCATCACGATTGAAAAGACAAACGGCAATCTCATCGCCAGATAATTGTTTTACCCAAATCTCATTTTTGCCAAATACCTTATAGCGACGACCTTGCTTACCCAACCGATCTTGGTCAACGGCTATAACTTCTTTATTCATTAATATTTTAGCAACTTCCTTGTCCATTTTGCGAATGTCATTACCGGCCATTAATGGCGCAGCAAGCATGCACCACATTGTAAAATGTGAACGATTTTCCTCCATAGACAGTCCGGGATTACCTACTTGAAGCATATCCGGATCGTTCCAATGTCCGGGACCGGAATATTTATATAATTCCGCATTTTGGTCTATAATCTCCACTATGCCCAAAGCTCCCCAATGAATAGTACCACTAAAAACACTAATTATATCATGAGTAGTCCGCCAAAGTTGCCCGATTCCCTGTCCCCATGTCCAAGGTTTGCTATGTCCCCATTCGCAAATTGATAATATAATGGGACGCCCGGACTTTTTCAAGGCATCACTCATTATTTTATAAGCAGCTTGTGCGTTTCGCCCTTCATTGTTACACCAGTCATATTTTAAGTAATCAACACCCCATGAAGCATACGTCCGCGCATCCTGAAACTCATATCCGAAACTTCCCGGACGACCGGCACATGTCATCGTTCCGGCACATGAATAAATTCCAAACTTCAAGCCTTTAGAATGAACATAATCTGCCAAAGCTTTCATTCCTGAGGGGAAATTCTTATCATCCACAATAATATTTCCATCTTCATCACGCCCTATTTGCCAACAGTCGTCAATATTCAGGTATTCATATCCGGCGTCTTTCATTCCTGTAGACACCATGAAGTCAGCGATTTCACGTATTTTCTGTTCGCTGATATCGCTATTAAAACAGTTCCAGCTACTCCATCCCATAGGCGGCGTCAATGCCAAGCTATCTGCACATTCTGCATGTATATCGTAAATACTTAAGGAAAATGCCAACAAAAATAATACTAAAAACTTATTCATTTGATTCTTTTATTATTGTCCGCAAAAAAGCGAACGGGTAAATATTCTTTTATCCTATTTCACCAACCGGCTATTGCAAAACTTTTACTTCAGACGGTGCATCAATCCTACTTCGCACTTTTGCATCCGCACCTTTCTCATGGCGAATAACAATCTGTCCGTAAGGCGTAGGGAATGTTCCTTCCACCCACTCCAAATCACCTAAATGCGGTGTGATACGAACCACACGGCAGCCTGGTTCCACAACCTGCACACCCAATACATGTTCACTCAACCAAGAGGTTGGACCTGAAGACCATCCATGGCAAAGACTATGGCGAAAACCTTTATAACAATGATCTCCGTAATCCCTATGAATATCTTTCTTGCCTGTAGCCACCAATTCATCAATGCGAGAAGCATCAGGCAACCAATCCAAATTAAAATCTTCCCAAAAAGTTGTAGCCCCAAGGTCGATCATTGCTCCCCAATATTGGCGGATTACATCGATTGCTCCCTGATAATTTCCTGCAGCAGCCATTGCCTGAAGCATATAATAGCCATAGAAAGTAGAGAATCCATGACCACCATTAACCGAAAGATATTTCTGATTGGCTTCTTTAGGAGAGATCAACCCAGTCAACGCCAATAATGAAGCCGCCTGTTTCTGTCCCGGAGCATCCGGAGCCATGCCAGATTTCAGAAATGGTTTTATTATTTTGGGAGCAGCATTAACCATCTTTCTTCGTACGGCTTCACATTTAGTTGCCAACATGTCTTCTCCCAACACGCTGCAAAGTTCATATCCGGCCTTCATTGCCTGTATTACCAAGGCTTGCACACCGGCATTGATAGCAAGCGGATTCTCACATGAAGGCCAGTCAAGAAAGCGACCTTCATCATCATTGAATTTTTCAAGTCCGTCTTCTCCAATTCTTGTCATTATTAGTTGCAACAAGTCACATAGATAGCTTTTTTGCTCTTTCAAATAATCCAGGTTGCCTTGATAAAGATACCAGTCTCTCTGAATCAATATCCACCAAAGAGAATACGTACACATTGTCATCCATCTGGGAAGTGGTGTAGAGTCACGGATTAAGTCGATACTTTTGGGAATCACTTCATTATACCCAAAAACCGTATTGACAGTCATCACTTCGGGGTGCAAGTCTCCAATCCAAACCAAGCGATCACGTTTTATCCCATCCCAGATATATTCTTGCATATTCAAATGCACCGTATAAGCTCCGGTTTGCCAAATCCGGTTCAAGCGCTCGTCGTTGCATCGGAACGAACCTTTATAAGGGATATCTTGATAAACAGAAATAGCCCGTATCTCTTTGAGGTGCAATTCTGCGGAATCGTCCAAAAGGTCAATCCGGGCAAACCGGAAACCGGAATTTCCGACTTCCAAGACTCCAAGCCAAGGTACCCTAATAACAAAATCACGCATAGCATGATCGTTTGTCGCTCCATTCACTTCGTCTATATCACACATAGCTTCGCTTACCGACTCTCCCAAGCGAACACGAATAGTAACAGGAGCATGTGAATCCGGCATACCGGTGACAATTTGCAAGCCGCCTTGCAATTCCTTTCCGAAGTCGAAAAGAATAGCTGGATGTTTCTGCTCGGTACTCGAAAGTTTGCAGAGTTCATTATTCACAAGATTTGTTTGTCCATGCCCCGGTCGAAGCAAATATTCTGCACCCTGTATCAGTTGACTCTCCTGCTGCCAAACAATACGTGTCGGAGAAAGATACTCACGCACACGACTATCACGTTGTTGAGCGAATGATGTGACAACATGGAATAGAAAAGAAATAAGTACTATTATGTATGATGTTTTTTTATACCGTATCAATTTCTCCATTATTCAGTAATCCGCACTTTTTTAGGGTTTATACTCATATTCACCATTCATTACCCGCTTCACTGCATTCAGGTAACCGAAACCGTTCTTCATATCAGGCAAGAGATAGCTACCCTCCACCCATTCGTTCCAGGAATTGATAGTTATCAGTTTCGGACGTCCGGGGCGCTGATCTACATACTCTTTCGTCTTCTGCAAGAAAGCGGCAAAACTCTCGGGCGAATCATTATAATGCACAATGTCCTTGACTGTTTT
Source organism: Bacteroides sp. AM16-13 (assembly GCF_003602705.1). Lineage (NCBI taxonomy): Bacteria > Pseudomonadati > Bacteroidota > Bacteroidia > Bacteroidales > Bacteroidaceae > Bacteroides > Bacteroides sp. AM16-13. The sequence goes on along the minus strand of NZ_QTLK01000046.1, from coordinate 13,895 downwards.
ATTCGGGAACCGGGGAGAATCATCCCAACCGATAGATGCATTGGGGAAGAAGGGAACTCCAAGAGAATCCAAAGCCTGCGTCCATTGTTCTCTACGTTGCATAGCTTTTGTGCCCCATGCCACGTAGTCTTCCTCATAAGGCCATCCCCAGTTGTATTTCGTTACGCTGTTGACACCCACCGTGGCCACTAATTCCATAAATTCGGAGAAAGGGAAGCCATCACCGATAAGCTGAAGGTGCAAGTCCGGGAATCCAGCCTTTTTCACCTCTTCACGGAAGTAATCCATTGCCTTTTTCACTCCTTGGGCATCTCCAAAGCTTTCAATCAGCTCATAGTAGCCGAAGATAGAGAATACCGGACAACCGTCTATCTTGAAATAATTCGGTTTGTGGAAATACTGGCTTATAACCCGACCCACTATGATCTTGAAATTATCCCAATCCACCGTACCATTCCACAAGCGTGACTTGTCATCCTTATAACGGTGTACATTCCAATAATTGTGTGCCACATGATGATTGGCCCACATCAAATAGAATTTCATCTTTTCATTGTTCTTGGCTTTCAGAAATCCGTTATTGACGGTGCTTTCCAAAAAAGGCTTCCCATCATACCAATACCAATCGAAAATAAACATATTGATGCCATGCGCAGTTGCCACATCAATCCATTTTTCCATTACTTGCGTGTCATCATCCATTTCATATCCCCACAAAGGTACCTTTGGCTGATAGTGTCCTTCGAAACGGGGAGTACCTTTTTGAATGACTTCCCACTCGCCAATACCTTCACTCCATAACGTATCGCGTCCTCTCGGATCGTTGTGACACGATGGCCAAATGTAAGCTGCTACATAATAGTCATCTTGTGCTTCCGACTGTCCTTTTTTGGGGGGTGTAGAAACGCAAGAGCTGATTGTCATGATAGCAGCCATTAAAAGAAAATATCTTCCTACCTTTTTCATAATATTGCCCATTTATTATCTTATTCTTACTTTTTTACTGTTATCATCCAATAAGTACGCATTTGACGCTGACCGCCATCCGTAGCCTTGTTCTGAAGAGTGAATTTTCCGGTTTTCTCATTTTTTAGCAACATCTGTGCCGAACCGCCACCGTCTAGCATGAGAGCATTGGTACATCCCATCGATTTCATCAATTCACCGGCTTCGGCGTAAGTCAATCCTGTAGAAATGGTCGAACGTCCGTCTACAATCATCATGATAACTGTACCATCGTCTCGATAACCTACACTTGAGAACGGATAGTTGTCTTCAAGAGGAACATAATTTCCATTATATTTGATATCAAATCCTTTACATATCTTTCCATCGCGTAACGTACGGTAACCACCGCCGGTACATTCCTGAAGATTGTCTTTCATGGTTGCATAGTCGGCTGCATCACCTATGAGTACCTTACCGTTCTTGTCTACACCCAAGAAGCTCAGTGCTTGGTGTACCCACCCTTCTTCCGGTACGAAGTGGTCTTGCAACACTTGTCCGCGATGATGAACCGGTCCGCGGGTACCGAAATCAATGGGGTGTGGATTTTCTAACTGATAGTCTAACCATCTTGAGAAATCACCACCAATTAAGGCTACCACATTCTCGTCGGTTTTGTCAAACTTCTCTGCTATATCCGATGGATATCTCATTTGGTAAGGGAACTGGTCGTTTGCTGTCGGAACATCAAGCCCGGTTTTCAACGCAGCATTAGTTGCATCGCCAGCCATCTTTACAAGATATATAGTGGCCGGACGTTCGGAAGCCTTGACTACTTGAGTTTTGGCATACGTAACACCTTCAGACAGTTCCTTTTCAGTCCATGTCTGAATGTTCTTTACAGTGGAACTTCCTTGCAACATCTTGTAAAGTTCGTTTTCTGTTTTTGGGTCGTTCTTTGTTCCATTTTCAATGTTATCTTCATTACTGGAGGAACAGGCTAAAACAAGAATTGCAAGTAAACTCCATAAGCAAGTTAATGTTCTTAAATAATGCATATTTTTTTATTTTAAATAGTGAATAAATCAGTTCATTGAAACAGAAGGTATACCTTAACTCCCTTCATTAGAAAATCAGGTAGCGTGGCATACCTTCAAAACTACAAATGTTACCTAAAACTAATCTTTCTCTGTGATTGTAATTTTTCGTATGATATAGTTATCCAAGTCTGAGAAATAGATGGTGTTGCCATCTGCAGTCATCGTTATACCGTGAGGCATCGCAAGTTGTGCGGTTGCGCCATCGCCATCCTGATTGCCTTTCGTTCCAGAGCCAGCAATTGTACTGACAGTGGCATCGGTATATCCGTTCTTGCCTGGGCGGATACGTCTGATCTTGTTGTTATATCCATCGGTGAAATAGATGTCATTACGTGTCTTATCGACCACGATACCTTCCGGTTGTATAAGTTTGGCTGTCATCGGTTTGTTTGCTTCGCCATCCGTATTTCCGTTACCGTCACAGGCAATTTTGGTGACTGTTCCATTCGGGGCGACAGCATAGAGACCGTCTCTCTGTGCACCGACAATCAGATTGCCGTTTGTATCGAAGTCCATGGAATAGAGCCCTTCTGAGTTCGCTCCAACAGTTGCAAATAATTGCTTGGAGCTGTTGTTGAAGTTATCTTTCGGATACTTGTAGACTTTCTTTTCGTCACGGCACAATACATACATATTGCCTTGTGTATCGAATTTTACATCCATTACATTGGGAAGCCCTGTGATAAGGATTTCTACCTCCTGTCCATCACCTTTCGATGGATCCACTCTACCGACTTCTCCTTTACCTTTGTAGGCTATGTAGAGCTTTTGGTCGATGTGGTTGAGAGCGATATTCCAAGGATGTGCATCGGCGTATTTGTTACACAACACACTCTTCGTCTTATTTTGTAGGTCGAATGCCAAGATAACATGAGCATCGCCACGTTGTGCAACAGCTATGCGACCGTCGGGCAAGATTGCCATTCCTGTAAGTCCGCCCAGTTTTTCTCCTGTGTAAATATTGCTACTTACCGTGTATGTCAATTCTGGTTTGATATATTCAAACTCCGGTCCTTCTACTGTCTGGTTCTTCACGGTCACTTTGACTTTATAACTACCTAATTCATTGGCAGGAACGATAACTCTCAGTTCCATTTCCGAAGCACTCTTCAGTTCTGCCGGTTTTCCGTTGATGGTTACGCTGTTTTCCTCTGCTACGGTACTGAAATTTTCTCCGGTAATGACGATTTCGGTACCTTCGCGTCCGGATGACGGACTGATGTCGTCTACTTTCAGTGTAGGAATAGCCAGACAAGTAAATGTCAGCGATTTGTTTTCCTGTACGCCGGATTTTATGGTGAGTTCGTAATTGCCCGGTTCTAGTTTTGGAACAGTCACTGTCAGCGAGGTAGTGGTGCAAGCAGTGATGGTGGCGGCTTTTTCACCGAAATATACTTCGTTTTCTTCGGCTGTCGTGCTGAAGCCCTTACCGGTAATGACAATTTCATCACCTGCATAACCTGACGTCTTTTCCAGTTCGTTCACTTCCAGCTTTACGTCATACGAAGCCTCGGTGTAAGTGAAAGAGGGGCCTTCTGCAGTTTGTCCGTTAACGGTAATCATCAATGGAAAGGTTCCTTTTTGATTGTGAGGTACGGACATCTTCAAAATAGTGACCGAAGTCTCTATGGCTGTAAGCCGTTCGCCATTAAACGTGACGATGTTCTCGGATGGCACAATGCTGAATCCTTGACCGGTGATAGTCACCTCGTCGCCTGCCACTCCTTCGGTAGGAGTCATCGAGAAAATCTTCAGTTCTTTGGGGACGATTGGTTCGTCATCGTCCGAGCAACCGCCGATTCCGAGCAACAGTGTATAGGCTAATATATAAAAAAAGTTCTTTTTCATTTCTTTTTCTGTTTATGTTAATACTCAATTTTCCGGATAGCATTGTTGCTACGGTCGCTTACGTATAAGGCACGGTTCGCCTCGTCCAGGATAATATCGTACGGATTGCCAAATACCGCCTCATCCACGCTACCGTCTACAATTGCTCCACCGGCGGAACCAACCAAGGTAACGACTGTACCGTCTTCATAACCTTTCTTGCCGCGTGTGATGCGCTTTATCTTCTGACCGCTTCCCACATTGCCGTCGTTTCCGTCTACCGTATAGATAGTACCTTCTGAATCGATGGCAAAACCATACAGTTGATAGAACTTGGCGCTTCTCGGATTGCCGGACGTACCGTCTGAGTCACCCTTTTCCGAGCCGGCAATACAGATGATTTCCTTCTCCGGAGTCACCATGAAGAATTGTCCTCTGTCGTTACTGCTGACAATCAGGTTTCCTTCGGGGTCAAATTCCATAGCGTGTATCTGTGCCACTCCTTCCTCTTCCTGGAAGTTCACCCATAGTTTCGGAGAGTTGAATTTTCCTGCTTCAGCACGGAAAATTCCGGCTTCACGGCAAAGTACAAACATATTGCCTGTCTTGTCGAATTTCACATCTTGTGTGTTGGAACCCGGTTCGCATAGTTTTTCCACATTTTTTGTAACCAGGTCATAAGTGTACAATCCTCCTGCTTTACAAGCGATGTATAGTATTCCATTATGTACGGTCATTCTCCAAGGGTGTTTGTCTTTCAGTGGATTGTTTTCTCCACCTATTAGGAAACTGCTGTTTCCTTTCGAATCGATACTCAACACAGAATGGACACCGCGATCGGCTACAGCTATGGTTTTTCCCTTTTCAATCCACGCCAATCCGTGTACATTCGCAAATTTGGTTGAGAATTTATCACCGGTGGCAGAACCATAACTACCTCCACAGAAAGTAGATACCTTGATTTTACTGTTCAGGTCGCGATAAGTGAATTTGGAGCCGGTATACGTCTTTCCATTGATGGTCAGCATCACGGGGAACGAGCCTAACGGATTTTCCGGTGCGATGAATTTGATATATTCATTCGGATTTACCTCCGTTACTTCTGCTGTTTCGCCATACACTTGTATGATATTTTCTGATGCTACGGGATGGAATCCTTCGCCATACAAGGTAACTTCCGTACCGGTTGTCCCTATTGCCGGGCGGATGGCTACCAACGTTGCTTTCTGCTGTCCTTCATTGTCTGTACATCCGGTGATGCATAGTGTCAGCAGGCAGCAGAGGATATTATAAAATATGTTCTTTTTCATAATTCTTATTTTAAACATTTGTTCTTTTTTATAATCCAATTTAGTCGAAATGCAATCCGTCTTCCCAACCTGGATTTTGCGTCAGGGCACCACCCGTCAAGGTTCGTTCATTGCTGGGTATCGGTGAAAGATAATCTCTCTCTTCGTTGAACGAAAGTTTCGTGTCTCTATGCGGTTCGATGTAGCCGTAGTTACGATTGCTCAGGATGATGTCTTTCTCCACTTGCAAGTAGGTCACTCCGTCTTTGTCGCCGGGTTTTGCTCCTTCGTACAGACAGACATCCGGTTTTCCGTCACCATCTAAGTCGACCTCTTGGTTGATACTTTCAAAGTAGATACCTAAGAGACGTTGCGTCAGGATTTGTCCTTCTTTCCAACGCAGGATATCATGGGTCCGAAAACCTTCCTGCAACAGCTCGATACTCCGTTCACGGCGGATTTCCAGAATCACTCCTTTGTTGATGCCTGTCACTCCGATGTAGCCGGTGGCAATATTGTCCAAGTAAGGATCTATATTGGCGTTTGCTACATTCATGTTGAGGTGTTTCATTTCAACGCGGTCGCGCAGTTTGTTGATGGTCTTGTCCAAGTCGGCTTGCGTCAGTTTTCCTAATTCGGCACGTGCTTCTGCATAGTTCAGGTAGATTTCGCCCAGCCGGAAAATAATCAGGTCGTTGTCGCTGGCTCCACCTGCATCCTGTGCTTCCGTTCCCAAAAACTTGGTAGGCTGATAGCCGGTAATGCTGGTGGCAAGGTCGGGGGCAACTTGTTGGGTCGAACCGATACGTGTGTATCCCGGTGTACGGATGGATTGTGCCATGCGCGGGTCGCGGTTGCGGCACTCTTCGGTGAAGCTCATTTTCTCGTAGCCGGCTTTATCTGTGAAGCGGGTGCCGTCTTTCATCAAGTAGCTGTTGATAATCTTCTTGGTCACTCCCGGACGTCCGAATGTTTTGTTGGTCAGGTACTGGCCGACATCGCAATACACTTTGTATTCTGCATTCAGATTACGCGCCAGAATCACTTCGCATCCCTGTGCCCTATGCGAAGAAAACAGGTTACGATAGCATACGTCTTTTCCGCCTTCCGTGTAGAGCGAGTAGCCACTTTTCTCCATCAGTTCTAAAGAAGCTGCTGCGGACTGCTCCAGGTAATACTCCCACGAATGTTCCGGATAGGAGACATTGTGGTACTTGCGGAACGTACCTTCGAAGAGACAGAAACGTGACTTGAGTGCCAACGCAGTCCATTTGGTGATGCGATATAGAGAGCGGTCTTCCGAAAGGTTGGCAATGGCATAATCGATGTCTTCTATCATACGTTGCATGATGTACTCGCGCGAGTCTCTCGGCTTCTTGAGCTGCGCTTCGTCATCGGAACTGACTTGCTTGTCATACCAGGGTACATCGCCGAATGTGCGGACCTTATCGAAATAGAAGTAAGCGCGGAAAAAACGTGCCAAGGCATCATAGCGTGTTCGTACACCACCATCATCGCAATTCACCGAATATTCGAGCAACGTATTGAACTTACGTAAGTTTCCCCAGTCCCATCCGCCGCCGGAACTCGGAACAACACGTCCGTCTCTCATCATGGAAGCGGCAGAACCATGGGTGATATTGTCTAAGTCGTCTCTGTAAAGCGAACTGGACGGGAGTGAAGTATAGAAAGAATTGGAAAAAGCCTGTAACTCCGTTTCGTTGGAAAAGAATGTCTCCGGTGACATCTTGTCCTGCGGTAGCTTGTCCAACCAGTCGCTGCATGAGGTTAATGTCAGCGAACAGGAAAATATGGTTATTAATAATTTCTTATTCATGATTGTTCATTTTAAAAATTGACATTGATACCAAATGTGAATGTTTTCTGCCATGGATACACTTTCAAGTCACCTCCCCGACGGGCTTGTTCGGGGTCGACGTAGTCCGTCTTGATGCCCGACCAACAGGCAAGATTCTCACCCGAGAAGTAAACCCGTAACATATCAATTCCTGCTTTTCGCGTCCAGTTTTTGGGTAGTGTGTAACCTACTGTCAGATTCTTCAGACGGCAATAACCGATATTCTGCAGGTAACGGTCGTTCTTAGCCGTCAACTCACGACATTGGTCTCCCATATTGTCATAAGCTACGTATGCACGAGGACGGGGGAAATAAGCGTTCGGATTCTCTTCCGACCAACATTGTTCCAGGAAGTTCTTGGGCAGGAACGTAGCGTAGGCACGGTTGAAAGGTCCCCAAAAGAGTTCTGCCTCATGGGCGGGATACCAATCCATGCGTCCGATGCCTTGGAAGAACACGCTGAAGTCGAAGCCATACCATTGGAAAGCCAGGTTGGCACCGTATTGGTAGCGGGGTTCGGAGTTACCGATAATGCGTCGGTCGCCGGGGTTGTATACGGTGTTTTCACCGGTAGAGATAATATTGTCACCATCCAAATCTGCGAAACGCAGGTCACCGGCATGAAGTCCTTTTAGCGCACCTGATGAACTGTTGATGATGTCATTTACCCTGCGTTGGTCTACTTCGTAACTGGCGGCTTCTTCATCCGTAGCAAACAAACCGTCGATGTGGTATCCCCAGATTTCACCGATGCGCATCCCCTCGTAATATCCTTTGGCGAATGCTTTCTCTGGATTGTTGAATTTGGTGATTTCGCTGGTATAGTCATTGAAAGTCAGGTTCACTTGATAAGAGAACGGCTTTCCTGCCAACTTGAACATATCTTGCCAGCCCAATGAAAGTTCGTAACCTTTCGTTTGCATATCGGCGCTGTTCATTCTGGGAGAACTGGTGCCGTATGTGGCAGGGAGGGAGATACCTGCGGTCAACATATCTTTGGTGTTACGGATATAAGCTTCACCTGTAAAGGTTAACCGGTTGTTGAAGAAGCTGGCATCCAGACCGATATTGTGGTGTTCCACGGTTTCCCATGTCAGGTTGCTGGATACCGGTGCCGAAATGGAAGCGGAGGAGGGCAGTTTGTCACCGAACAGGTAACTCTGCGTGCCGATGTTAATGGTGCGGAGATAGTCGTAATACCCCACCTGCTGATTGCCAAGATTACCATAGGAATATCTTACTTTCAGATTGCTCAACCAAGACCTAGCAGAAGATAAGAAGGATTCTTCCGAGAGTCTCCATCCTACAGAAGCCGAAGGAAAGAAACCCCAGCGGTCTTTCGAACTGAAGCGGGAACTACCATCGTAACGTCCGCTAAATTCAACTAGGTATTTGCCATCGTAGTCGTAGTTGATACGCCCGAAATAGCCAGCTAAGGCGTATTCGTTTTGTCCACCTTTTATTTCCATGCGGCGTTCGCCTTCGCTGTCTTCGCCGATAAGGTTGAAATCATTCAGCGTTTCCGACAGCAGGTTGTAACCATAGGCACTGTTGGTTTTCATGTACTTGGTTTCATAATTGAAGCCGGCAGTCACCTTATAGTTATGCTTTTTCAGAAAATTGCCGCCATAAGTGGCATATACATTGGTGGCAAGGTAATGCGCATAGTCCGTAGCCTCTTTCAAACGGTTCTCTGTATACGCTGAAGGCTCTTCGTAGGTCTCTACCACACCGGGATATTGTGAATATTCGGTGGTGACATAGCGGCTCATGGAACGCTTGTTGGTAATATTATAAGTAAAGTTGGCCTTCACTTCCAATCCTTTGACCGGTTTGAGGGTTACTTCGGTGGTTGTGTTGAAATCATCCAAACGATCGGCACCTTTGTGCTTGTCTTTGTCACGTATGGTAAGCAAACTGTTCATCATCCGATAACCATTGAAGGCATGGCTGGATATGCTGGTTCCATCGGGATTCTGAGTCGGGAAACAGGCTAAGGCGTGTAATTGGCTGGTACTAAAATACCAGTTACTGCTTCCTCCGGCACCTGGGTAAGTATATTTGGAATGATAGAAAGAGGTATTGTTGCTGATATTCACATAGTCATTTACATCAAACGAAAGTTTGGAACGGAAATTGGCTTTTTTGAATATGTCCGAACTCTTTTTAATCATACCTTTTTCCCAGTTATAACCGCCGGACAACAGATACTTCATCTTCTTCGTTCCGCCTGAAATAGAGACGTCGTGATTCATCATCGGTTTGTTTTCCCGGTAGAGGTAATGCCAGAAGTCCGTGTTTGCATAATAATAGTATGTAGGACGTCCGTTGCGCTCTTTTACCACGGTCCATGGGCGGGACGGATTTTCTGTCTTGTCGTTCCTTCTCAACCATAGTTCCAACATATCGTCTTCCGTATAGCTCATATAGTTCACACCAGTGTAGGCGTTCCAGAATGTGTTTACGGTTTTCACCGAATAGTAACCTCGTGTCTCAAAATCGACCGATGCCGTAGGTCTTGTCCATCCGAACCGTCCGTTGTAGGATACGCGGACTTTGCCTTCGCCGCCATCCTTGGTCGTAACTAGTACGACGCCGAACGAGGCACGGGCACCGTAGATAGCGGATGAAGAAGCGTCCTTGATGACAGAGATGGATTCGATGTCCGCCGGATTGATGTGTCCCAAGTCGCCTTCCACTCCGTCGATAAGTACAAGCGGGCTACCGCCGTTGATGGAGTTTGTTCCGCGGATGTTGATACTGGCACTGTTGCCTGGCGTACCGGAGGAGGTAGTGATGTTCAGCCCCGGTACTTTACCTTGCAGCATATGTGTGGCGCTGGTTGCCGGACGGTCAATCAGATCTTTACTGGAAACGGTGGAGATGGCACCAGTCAGGTTGACACGCTTTTGCGTACCATAACCTACGACTACTACTTCTTCCAACGTTTTGCTGTCTTCTGCCAAAGTGACGGACAGGAAACTCTTTCCTGTTGTAGAGATGGTTTTGGTGACCATTCCGACGTATGAGATGATTAATTGGGCACCGGAATGTATTCTGATAGAGAATTTTCCATCGATGTCGGAAATCACTCCGTTATCGGTGTCCTTCTCTTTGACGGTGGCTCCGATGACCGGTTCACCGTTCGGGGCGGTGATGGTTCCTTTTATGAGTCTTACGGACGATTGCCTGACAGGCTCTTTCCGGATGGTCAGTACGATGTTGTTTCCGTTCTGGGTATAAGAGACCTGTGTGCCTGCAAATAATGTATTCAGTACTTGCGAAACCGGCTTGTTGTTTACTTTCAACGTAACTTTACGCTTTACGTCGATTTGTGCCTTGTCATAGACGAACAGATATTTCGTCTGTTTTTCAATCTTTGAAAGGATTGTTTGAATGGAACTTTGTTCTTCGTGAAGTGTAACTGTCTTATTTTGTGCAAAAACAGTCGTATTTAATATAAAAAACATTATTCCAAACAAAAGAGTTATTTTTTTATTCATAACTTTGTATGTTTTAATAAGTTGTGTAATATAACGAGTTCATTCTCCGTTGGGTAACGAGGGAAGTATGCACGACTTTCACGGTCGGATAGTGTTGGAGCACTTCCGACCGTTTTTTAGTTAAATAAACGGGATCTTTGTTTTTCATAATGAATAGGGTTAACTGAAAAAGTGATAATTTATCGGATAATGACGGTCTGTTCATCGTCGCTCCATTCGTATTCAAACCGGTGGATTCGTTGCAGGATTTCCAGAATATGTTTCAAACCGTCTTCCTGCCGGAATTTACAGGTACATTTATATTGTAGTATTTGGGGATTACGGACATCAAAGTCTACCTTATAATATTCTTTCATTTGCCGGAAGATGGAAGCATAGTCCGTGTCTTCGAAGTGATAAATACCTTCAATCCATAGCAGTGATTCTGTTTTGTCGAAGGGGGCTTTTATCAATTGTCCGCCGTCGGACATCTTTGCTTCTTCGTCGGGAGAGAGACGGAGAGTGGTGGCGTTTTGCTTGTCACTCACGTCGACCGCTCCTTCATAAAGTTTGACGGAAAAATCGTTCCGGTCTTTATAGGCGAATATGCTGAACTTTGTTCCTAATACTTGAATTTCATGGGAACCTGTCTGCACTACGAACGGCAGGTGCTTGTTCGGCGTTACTTCAAAGTAAGCCTCACCATTCAGGCAGACGCGGCGCAGGTCTTTTCCTTTTTGGCTTTCTATGTGCAGGGTTGTATTGGAGTTGAGCCATATTCTTGTCCCATCGTTTAGGGTGATTTCCGTACGTTGTCCTACAGGGACGTGGATATCGCGTGTAGCTAACAATTCTGCCTGGTTTTCGGAAAGATGCTGTGTGTATAGCCATGTTCCGCCTGCAAAAAGACAGATAAACGCCACGGCTGCCGCTACTTGCATCCATATTCTCCGGTTGGTGGAGCGTGACGAATGAATAGATAGGGGTATATTCTCTTCGTTGCATAAGGTTGCATCAAAAATCCGGCGCAGATATTTGTATTCTTCCAAATGCGCCGGGTCTTCTTCCAGCCATCGGAGCATTTTGATGCGTTCTTCGGGAGAGGTTTCTCCCCGCAGATATTTAAGAATTACATTTCGTTCCATAGCATTATTTTATTGCTGTTCTATATAATAGTTGCTTGAAAAAGCAATAACCCTAACGGAATAATGAATTTTTTTCAAAAAAGATTAAGAAATTTATTGGGGCTGTATAGTAGTTAAGAAGAAAAAGCAATGAATATACGTATTTTGCAAGGGAGAGTGGGAGAGACAGGAAACAAGGACTAAAGCAGTACGTCCAGAAGAGGATAGAAATCTTTGAGGTCTATCCGTAGTTTTTTCAGTGCTTTTGTAATGTGGTATTCCACTCCTTTTACTCCAATGCCCAGTTCCCGGGCAATCTCTTCATTGGTTTTATGAGCGAAACGACTGAGCATGAAGACAGTTTGGGTTTGGCTGTGCATTGTTTTCAGTGATTCTTTTAATATACTCTGCACGTCCATGCTGTATAGCTCTTGGGGATTGCATTCTTCCAAAGTAGATATACGCATTTGCAATTCGCGCATGCTGTCTTCTTCGAGGGTGGAGCGGATTTTGAGTTTGAAGGCTTCCCTGCGGAAATATTGTAGTATTTTATTGCGGATAGTGCCTATCAGAAAGGGTAATGTCGCACCTATTTCTTCCGCTTTGCAGAGTTTTTCCCATAACACAATCATGGCTTCGGCAACGATGTCTTCGGCTTGTACTATATCATGGGTATAAGACCGGGCGAACAGTAAACACTTTCGGTAATACAATTTATATGCTTCGTCAAATATTTGTTCTTTGCTCATGTTACAATTTTATGTTTCTCTGTACAAAATAAAAGATTAATGGAATAAATTCCAAAGATATTATCTATAAAATGATGACATGAAGGAATATTTGTCGTATAAATATTGACAACTGATTCAATTGTGTTTGGTGGGTTTAAACTGAGATTTTCTATTCATACACCTGTAGTTTCTCATCATGTGGAAACTACAGGTGTAAATAATGGAAGTACGAAAAACCGGGGAGCTATTAGAGAACCCTATATATTGCTTCTGCTATCTTTTTCATGCCTTTGTCATCGGGATGGGCGATGATGAAATCTTTGGTTACAGTATATGGTTTTCCGTGTATGTCATAAAGAGTGTCTCCGACTTTCGGACGTGAATCATACAAGCGGTCTATCCAGTCAATCGGAATATAAGTGAGTCCATACATATGCGCAGCGTTGATGATGGCACGTTCTTTTTCATCATCCTTCCAGAAACAGCCGGTGATGACTACTTTGTTTGCTTTCCGCTTGCAATATTCCACCAATCGGAGGATATCTGATTTGAATGCTTCCTTATCTTGTACGTTTTCTCCCAGGCGGATAACGATCACATCCTTGTCTGTAGTGTGAGCACCAATCAGTGAGTCGATACTGCAATTCAAGTTGCGTTCCCAATAGGCGATGTTCAGCGGGGTAACCACTGTGCTGGGACGGTTTTGCGAGAGCATCTTCTCCAATTGATGGCAATAGTCGTTTTCTTCTTTGGATGCTGCCATGCCCCATTCGGAGAACCATTCGATGTCCGCTTTATATTCGTGGCGGGTGATGGAGTTGCCTAAGCAAAGAACACGCAACGGAGGACGTTGTTCTATCCGATTGTTTGAAAATGAGGAAGTTACTTCTTCCAGGTAAAGCACACGGCTGGCATATTCGTTTTGTTTCGAAGGTTCCACTCTGTGGGTAGAGGGGATTTCCAGTCCGTTGTCATTCAGATACGCACCGCTGAAACTTTTACCTTCAAAA
>NZ_QTLK01000046.1:0-519 GCF_003602705.1 Bacteroides sp. AM16-13 | reverse complement strand
CAGATACGCACCGCTGAAACTTTTACCTTCAAAATTCAAAGGTTCAGTGTCGATGCGGTTCAGCTCATGCACCTTATAATATTTGTCCGGAGCAAGTCCTGCCATCTTCACCCGTGGCAAGTGCCGGTTGCAGAAATGTTCCGTTTTCCACCAGTAGAATACGGCTTTGTCCTTTTCGGGCGATACATACATCAGCGAAGCTGCGCCCTGTTTGTCATACGGAGAAAGTAAACGGTAAATATCTCCGAACTGTACGACGGGACGTATTGTCTTGTATTCGGCAATGGCTTTTCTGCACAATGCCTTTTCCTCTTCCGTCATATTCTTGGGCTGTATTTCCATACCTAAGCGTCCGCTCATCGCTACATCAATACGGAACTTCAACGGAACGGAACGCGATGTCTGATGGTTAGGGCTTGCGCTGATATGCGCCCCCATGCCGATGGCGGGGAAGAAATAGGAAGTGCCCCATTGGATGTAGATACGCTGAAGTGCATCCGTATTGTCGCTTGTCCAGAA
>NZ_QTLK01000045.1:0-17749 GCF_003602705.1 Bacteroides sp. AM16-13 | reverse complement strand
AGTTCTGCAAAGACTTTGCAGATTTCGTACATTGGTATGCAGACGCAGGAAGTGGCGATAAAGCCCAATTTGCGAGTGGTTCTCAAATCTGATGCACAGCTAATAGATGAGGTTGTGGTAACCGGATATGGGGTAACTAAAAAAGCGGCATTTACGGGATCTGCCCAAACGGTGGATAACAAGGACTTGATGAAAAAAACAGATGCAAACTTTATGAAGTCTTTGGAAGGATCAGTAGCTGGTTTACAAGTAAATAGCTTGACTGGACAACCTGGTGCATACGCTTCTACTACTATTCGTGGAGTTGGTTCAATGAATTCTGGAACCGAACCTTTATACGTAATTGATGGTATTGCCATTTACACAGACAAAATGGGGGCTTATAACAAAGCCGGGACAGGGGATATGGCGGCAAGTCCGATGGCTAATATCAATCCTAACGACATTGAGTCCATCACAGTTTTGAAAGATGCTACAGCTACAGCTATTTATGGAGCTCGTGCAGCGAATGGAGTAATTGTAGTTACTACTAAAAAAGGTAGTCTGGGAAAAGCGCGTTTTAATGTGAATGCAAAAGTCGGAACTAGTTTTGTAGGTAAGATAGATCATAATTATCGTACGACAAATCTGGATAAATACAAAGAGATCTGGACCGAAGGACTAACAAATGCAGGATATGACGGTGAGGATGGCATGACTTCTGCTGAATGGCTGAATGCCTATGTTATGGATTGGTATAATGTGGACTTGACGCAAAATATCAAGAGTGTGGATTGGCTGAAGGAGATTCTGCAAAATGGTTTTTCACAAGAATATGATATCAGTGCTCAAGGTGGGAATGAAAATTTGCGCTATTATATTAGTGGAGGATATTTTCAGAATACAGGTATCGTCATCGGAACTGGAATGAAACGCTATAGCGGACGTATTAGTTTAGATGGAAAAAGCGGGCGGATAGGATATGGACTTTCGGTGAATGGAGCACTCTCCGATATAAACAATACTATGACTGAAAGCCAATATACTAATCCTATTGTAGCAGTATATGACATCCGTCCGTTTGAACAGGTGCGCAATGAAGATGGAACATATAATACAAATGTTAATTATAATCCTGTAGCCATTAACGATAAAGAAAAAGGTGATAAACGCAATCAAAAGCAGATTACATTGGTTGTGAATCCATATTTTACTTATAATATTATTGATGGCTTAACATGGAAGACAAATGCAGGATTGAGCTTAATTGACTTGGACGAGTTCTTTTACAGTTCAATTTATAATCCTCAATATTCCGGTAGCGGTATGCTTGGTCAAAGAAATCAGGAAAGGGCAACAACCTTGACCATTACCAATACCGTAAACTTCAACCGCACTTTCAAAGACATGCATCATTTGAATGTATTGTTGGGACAAGAAGCACAGAAAATATCTTATAGAACAATTTATGCAGCTGCCAGTGGATATCCTAGTGATGCTGTTTTTGAATTGGACAATGCTTCCAAGCCAACAGGGGCGGGATCTTCAACCAAAGCAAGCACTCTTTCTTCATTCTTTATGAATGCAGAATATAACTTGAATGATAAATATTATCTGTCAGGCAGTTTCCGTTATGACGGCTCGTCAAGATTTGGTGTAAACAACAAATGGGCTCCTTTCTGGTCTATAGGAGCAAAATACCGCATCTCTAACGAAAGCTTTATGGAAAATACCAAAAGTTGGTTGACAGATTTGACTATCAGAGGTAGTTATGGAACTGTAGGTAATCAGGATATTGGTTATTATGCAGCAATGGGATTATATAATTATGGATATTCTTATAATGGTAAACCAGGAGCTATTCCTTACCAAATAGCCAATCCGGATCTAAAATGGGAGACTGTTGCAAAAGCCGATATCGGTATCCATGCTGTTTTCTTCGAAAGACTGACACTCGAAGTAGACTATTATAACCAACGGACAAAAGATATGATATTTGATGTACCACTTTCTTACACAACTGGATTCGGGTCTATCCTAAAAAATGTAGGTGAGATGGAAAACAAAGGTATAGAATTCTTGATTAACGCTAACGTACTTAGAAATAAGGATTTCAGTTGGGATGTTCGTTTCACTGGTACGGCAAATAAAAATAAAATCATAAAACTTGCCACAGAAAAACCAATTGAGAATACTCTAACTATCAGAAAAGTTGGCGAGGCGTATAATACATTCTATATGCCGGAATATGCAGGAGTGGATCCTGAAACAGGAGAAGCAATGTGGTATAAAGGACAAGAAGGGGATGAGAAAACAAAAAATGTAAATGAGGCCGGTCAGCGAATTGTAGGTTCTGCCGATCCTAAATTTTATGGTGGCTTTGGAATGAATTTCAAATACAAAGGTTTTGACTTCTCTTTTGATACCAGTTTCACCTTGGGAAATAAAGTATATAACTCCGGATTTGCATTTGATATGCAAGTTGGACATTATTTCTTAGGTCCGGTATCTAACTATGTTTATGACAACCGCTGGCAAAAGCCGGGAGATATAACCGACGTACCCAAATTTGTAGCTGGAGACAACTCGGGAGCAGAAACTAATTCCAGCCGTTTCTTAATGAACGGTTCTTATTTGAGAATGAAATCCATGGTTTTAGGATATACTCTTCCGAAGAACCTTATGAATAAAGTGGCTATTGACAATTTAAGAGTTTATATCTCTGCTGACAATTTGTTCACTATCACTGCTAAAGATTTTATAGGATTTGATCCACAAACTAGATCTACCGGTATGCAGTCTTGGGCATATCCTGTACCTAGAAATATCATGTTCGGTCTTAATCTTAGCTTCTAAAAAATAACTTTAGAAATTTATGACAATGAAGAAAATATTATTTGCTTTATTAACCGGTTGGATGGCAATTTCATTCACCGCATGCGATGACTTCTTGACAGAAACGCCATCAACTTCTGTTCCGACAGAAGAAGCCTTGGTTACTACCCAAGATTTTCAGAATGCTTTAAATGGTGTATATTACACATTAGGTTCATATCGTTTTCTGGGACGTGATGTATTAGCAATTGGAGATGCGCCAACGGATATCACTTCACATTCCGTTGCAACGTCTCATTTCTATGACATCTTCCGCTATCAGATATTGGATACTAATTCATACATAGAAGAAATATGGGCATACGGATATTGGGCTATCGACCGTTGTGCACGTATCATTAAAGAAGGTGCTTCATTTAAAGAAGTAACAAAGGGGGATCTGACAGAAGTGGAAGGATGCATCGCTCAAGCCTATGCAATTAAAGCCCTCTGCTCTTTCTATTTGACTAACATGTTTGGTTTGCCATATTCGGAAGCCAACAAAACGACATTAGGTATCGTAAACGTTACTGAGCCCGTCCCTGCCTATTCACAGGTGTCAAGAGTCAGTGTAGAACAAAATTATAGCCTGATTCTTGATGATATAACGAAGGCTAAAGAATATTATGCTAAAGAAGGTGTTGAAAATGTAGGTAAACAGTATATGAATACGGCTGCAGTTGCTGCACTTGAAGCTCGCGTAAAACTCTATATGAAAAATTACGAAGGGGCTATTACGGCGGCTCAAGAGGCAATAACCCTAAGTGGTGGTACAATTGTATCAACCAAAGAAGACTATAAGAATATGTACACGACATTGGCTGTTTCGACAGAAGACATTTTCTTTATAGCAAAAGCCGAAGATGATTATTTATCTGCTAATGCTCTGAATACTTTATGGAATAAATACGGTTTGTCTATTAACAGCGCAACAATAGCAGAATATTCTTCTAATGATATTCGTCTGTCACTTCTTGGCGGTACGTGGACTGGTGGAAAAATGCGTGGTATCACAACCAATAATCAGATTTCTAACTTGCCGGTTTTCAGACTGCCTGAAATGTATTTAATACAGGCAGAAGCATATGCAAAACAATCAACTCCTGATTATGGTAAAGCTAAAGAAAAACTGTTGGAAGTAGCGGCAAAAAGAAACCCGGATTTGGATGATAGTGAAATTGCAGAGGATCAGACGATTATTGATGTGATTGACAAAGAAAGAAAATTAGAACTGGTTCAAGAAGGACATCGCTTCTTTGATGCAAGAAGATTAGGCAAAATTATTAGTGTGGCAGATGGAGCGTATACTAATTTCAACATTGCCAAATTTGTGTACCCAATACCTTCTTTTGAAGTTAATTCAGGTTTTGGAGTTATACAAACAGAGGGATGGAGTGATAATCTACCTCGATAAAACATTTTTTAATATTGCCTCCATATAAGGATAAGTTTTAAATAAGTAGATGAGACCTGCAATTTTAGAATTAATCGAAATTGCAGGTCTTATTATTTATAAATATATACATAAATAGTTTTACGTAAGAAACATTTACTTCAGCGTCGTATCGAATTATGGGGAGAAGGAGCACGTCTATTAGACTACAGACGTTATATTGATCCGGAAGACTGGGAAATGACGATGATGATTCCAATGACAGAGTTCGACGGTAATGAAAGCTTAAATATTGCCACTGATCAGAATCCATAAACAATTCACTTCTTTTTAATGAAATAAAGAAGAGTAGATACAATATATCCAATTTCAGGATATAAAAAAGATACTGATTCATAAAGGTAAAAATGAGACTAAACTCTTTGGCAAGCCTTGGGGTTTTAGTCTCATTTCTATTAAGGGAGTTATAAAAAATTCGGGAATCTATTTTTTACAAAAGTAATTTAAAATAAAATATTCCTTATAGTTGTCATCCATTTATTATCATCAAGGAAGCATCCCCTCTCTCACAATATCCACCAAAATCGGTTTCAATCCGCTGACGAAACATTCCACCGCAATTACCATCAGAATCAATCCCATGAGGCGCATCATTACATTGTTTCCCGTCTCGCCCAATACGTTTACCAATTTCGTAGAAGCACGAAGAATAAAGAAAGTCAGCAGATAAATCAGGGCAATAGTGCCGATCAAAATTCCCTTCATTTCATAAGAATGTGCATCCTGCATCAAGACAATAGCATTGGCAATCGCTCCGGGACCGCATAACATAGGAATGCCGAGAGGAGTAATGGAGATATCATCCGCATACGTTTTGATTTCTTCATCTTTCAGTTTCATTGGTGTATAACGGGCTTGAAGCATATCAAAGCCGATCTTGAAGATAATCACCCCACCGGCAATACGGAAGCCATTGGTAGAAATACCGAAAAACTTAAAAAGAAACTGCCCGGCAAAGACAAATACCATTATTGTAATAAACGACACAATGGTGGCGCGACGTACGATAGACTGACGTTCCTTATCCGTCATACCATGGGTCATGGTAAGGAAGACAGGCATCGTTCCCAATGGGTTGGTCAATGTAAAGAATGAAGTGAAACAAAGTAAGGCAAAAGGCAGAAGCGTACTATCCATGATCATATCGTATTTTATGCAAAACTAAAACGCAACAAAAATACGACTTAATCCAGAAAACCTATAATAAATCCATTAATTCTTTCAAGGAATGTATGTGATAAGTGGGAAGGAAAAGGAAAGTAGTCCGTTCCGTCACATTGTAAAAAGCCTGATGCATCCCTACTCCGTGCGCTCCGGTTATATCCGCTTCCCAACTGTCACCAATCATCAAGGATTCGCGCAATTCGGATTGAGTGGCAGACAAGGCAAAATTGAATATCGCCGGCCAAGGCTTCAACACTCCGAGATCTTCCGAAAGAATCACTTTTTTGAAATACCCGTCCACTCCTGCCGACCGCATCTTGCGTGATTGCAATTCACGGAATCCATTGGAAAGGATATAGAGGTTATATTTAGGAGCAAGATATTCCAATACCTCCTTTGCATGAGGCATTAAAGTACTTTTAGTGGGAATAATCGCGAAAAAATCTTTCGAGAACTGTTCGGCAAGCGCTTCATCTTCCACTCCCACAGCCTGTAAAGGATAAAAGAAACGTTGACGGTTCAATTCATCTTTCGTTATTTTTCCTTCGCCGTACTCAATCCAAAGTTCGGTATTTCTTTGTTGATAAAGGGTGTAATAATGATCGAACGAATCAAAATAGCGGTCGAACGAATATTTCTGATATACTTCTTCAAAAGTATCACGGGCATTTTGAGAGAAAGCCCAAATGGTATCATCAAGATCAAAAAAGAGATTTTTATATTTCATCAGTAGTTATGCGTATATAGGAAATAAAAAAGCCAATGTGCTAATTTCTTGAATCCAGGAATCAGCACATTGGCAATTCAAAAAGGGATGTCTACCTTATTTTACCTGAATAACCAAGTATCTGGATACACTCCAGAATTCAGTAGGATTAGTAATCTTCAATGTCAACTGGCCTTTGTCATCTTTTACCAATTCATAAGAACCGGACGGATGAGTAGTCAGTAACTCAGCACGTTTAGAGTACAACTTGATTTCTTTGGTTGTACGGATATCGATTTGAGTGAAATAATCCTTATTGAAATCAGCGCTCTTCAATACGTCTCCGCTCTGAAGAATCTTTTGAGCTTTCAATTCAGATTTAGTACCGAATACGAACCAGGCAGCATTCAAGCTCTTTTCCTGTTCAGCAACGGTTTTAGCTTTCGCTTCGTTTTCTGCAGCCAACGTTTCTTTAGCAGCAGACAAGTCGCTGACAGCAGCATCCAATTCCTGGATACGGATGTTCTTGGAAGCCAGTTCTGTTTGAAGTTCTTCGATACGTTGTTGTTTAGCGTTCAATTCAGCAGTCAAAGCGGCAACAGCTTTTTTCATCTGTGCAGAATTGTAATTGCTGTTCTTCAACTGTGCCTGCAACTTTGCAATCTGCGCTTTGTTTTCTTCCATCTGTTTAGAGATGAATTCGATGTCAGAAGCAATCTGTTGCTTGGCGCTGGCAGAGTTTTCAGTGATGGTTCCACGTTGCAAGTCAACACGGCTTTCGGCAGCATTGATCTTACGGAAACCTTCCTGAACTTCATTGAAAGTACCCATCATATCATCCAGTTCAGCATTGCGCTGGTTCAGTTCCATCAAAAGAGAATCATTTTCAGCTTTCAGGTCTTTACTTCCACCTTTAAAGCTATCACACGAAGCTAACATGGCTACGCATACAAATAAAACAGCTAACTTTTTCATACGTTTACGTTTTACGTTTTTTAATGAAATTATTTAATCATCTATTCCTGCTAATACTATCACAATCTCGCCCCGGGGTTCGGTAGCGGTAAAGTGTTCTATCAATTCAGCCAAACTGCCCCGAACTGTTTCTTCGTGGAGCTTGGATATTTCACGCGACACGGTTGCCTGACGTTCAGCACCGAAATATTCGGCAAACTGTGTTAACGTCTTCAACAGACGGTGGGGTGATTCATAAAACACCATCGTGCGGTGTTCTTCCGCCAATGTCTTCAGTCGTGTCTGCCGTCCTTTCTTCTGGGGGAGAAACCCCTCGAAGCAGAACTTCTCGTTCGGCAATCCCGATGCAACGAGTGCCGGAACAAAAGCGGTTGCTCCCGGCAAGCACTGCACTTCAATGCCGTTGCGCACACATTCACGAACAACCAGAAATCCGGGATCGGAAATTCCAGGCGTTCCGGCATCCGAAATTAGTGCCACCGTTTCACCTGCCTTTATTCTATTAACAACACTTTCCACCGTTTTATGTTCATTAAATTTGTGGTGGGATTGCATTGCATTCTTTATTTCAAAGTGTTTCAGCAAAATACCGGAAGTACGTGTATCCTCCGCCAAAATCAGATCGACCTCTTTCAGGACTTTGATAGCCCGAAAAGTCATGTCCTCCAGATTCCCTACCGGCGTAGGCACTACATATAGCTTTCCCATCTTGTTTTTGATTTATGCTGATTGATTAAAAAATTTCTTTAGTAGTTCCAAAAAGTCGTTCACCGCCTCTTTTTCTTCATTTATTTCGACTTTCGAGGACAAAAATGCGACCGCAGTCTTGTAGGACCCCATTACTGATATCTGTTCAATAACACGATTCATCAATTCTGTGTCGCCTCCAAATAGTTCACGAGAGAAACGGAAAGAATCATTCAAGCTGATAGCATGTCGCAAGCCAGCAGATAGTTTGAGACTTTCTCCCAACACTACCGATTTAGGTTCTTCCTCTTTCACAACAGTTTCAACAACAGGCTCCTCAACAATTGCTGGTTCCTCTTTTTTCCCTTCTTCTGTTACCACTACGACTGGTTTCTCTTCCGCAACAATAATCTCTCCTTCCTCATCTTCTTTCACAACAACAGATTCAGAAGTCACCTGAACAGCATCCACTTCCTGCTGCAGTTCATCCAAACGTCCCTGCATCCGTGTAATGCTCCGCTTCAACAGTTCAGACAAAGTCGGAGTCGGCTCCTTGGTAAATGAATCCATGAGATACTTCAACTCATGAACATCCAACTCAATATCTGTTAATAGCTTCTGTTTCATGTCAGTCCATTGTTTATACGGTGCGAATGTAGGAATAATTTATGCAATAACTTAAAATAATGGATAATTTAACAGTTCTTGCACATTGAATTGCTTACCTTTGTCCACATATTTACTTAATCAAGAAAACACAAAATCTCATGGTATTATTTTCAGAAGACCACATACAGGAGACTAGAAGAAGAGGCCGGATCGAAGTAATCTGCGGTTCCATGTTCTCCGGAAAAACAGAGGAATTGATTCGTAGAATGAAGAGAGCGAAGTTCGCGAAACAACGTGTCGAGATATTCAAACCGGCTATCGACACCCGTTATTCAGAAGAAGATGTAGTCTCTCACGACAGCCATTCTATCGCCTCCACTCCCATCGATTCGTCAGCCAGTATCCTACTCTTTACTTCCGAGATAGATGTAGTAGGCATTGACGAAGCACAGTTCTTCGACAGTGGTTTGATTGATGTATGCAACCAGCTTGCCAATAATGGAATCCGTGTTATCATTGCAGGGTTGGATATGGACTTCAAAGGAAATCCATTCGGACCAATGCCGCAATTATGCGCCATTGCCGATGAAGTCTCCAAAGTTCATGCAATCTGTGTGAAATGTGGCCAGCTGGCTTCTTTCTCACATCGTACTGTCAAGAATGAGAAACAGGTTCTTTTAGGCGAAACAGCCGAATACGAGCCTCTGTGCAGGGAATGTTATCTCCGTGCACGAGGGGAAGATGAGCAGAAAGTATAAACTCTATAAAAGAAAAAGATTATGGAAAGGAAAAAGATAACATTCGACAGTTTTATACGCGGTTCTATCGGATGTGTGTTAGTTGTAGGAATATTAATGCTTGTAGAACGCCTTAGCGGAGTGTTATTACCTTTCTTTATTGCGTGGCTGATAGCTTATATGGTCTATCCGTTAGTCAAATTCTTCCAGTATAAGCTACGATTAAAAAGCCGCATTATTTCCATCTTCTGTTCCTTATTCCTTATTACAGTTATCGGAGTCACTTTATTCTACCTATTAGTGCCGCCGATGATTTCGGAAATAGGCAGAATGAACGACTTGCTGGTGACTTACCTCACCAATGGAGCCGGAAACAATGTGCCTAAGAGTCTTTCTGAATTTATCCACGAAAATATCGATCTCCAGGCACTGAACCGTGTATTAAGCGAAGAGAATATCTTGGCAGCAATCAAGGATACCGTCCCCAGAGTGTGGACCTTGCTTGCAGAATCTCTCAACATTCTATTCAGCATCCTTGCCTCCTTCATTATATTATTATATGTAATCTTTATATTATTAGATTACGAAGCAATAGCTGAAGGATGGTTGCATCTGCTACCCAATAAATACCGTACGTTTGCCTCCAATCTGGTTCACGACGTACAGGATGGTATGAACAGATATTTTCGTGGACAGGCTTTGGTTGCTTTCTGCGTAGGTATTCTTTTCAGCATTGGCTTCCTGATTATCGATTTCCCCATGGCTATTGCTTTAGGACTTTTCATCGGAGCATTGAATATGGTTCCCTACTTGCAAATCATCGGCTTCCTTCCCACTATTTTATTAGCAATCCTCAAAGCTGCCGACACCGGACAGAATTTCTGGATTATCATTGCATGCGCATTAGCCGTCTTTGCAATCGTACAAATCATACAGGATACCTTCCTTGTCCCCAAAATCATGGGAAAGATTACCGGACTGAATCCTGCCATCATCCTTTTATCTCTTTCCATCTGGGGTTCATTAATGGGAATGCTCGGTATGATCATCGCCTTACCACTAACAACTTTAATGCTCTCCTACTACCAACGCTTTATTATCAACAAAGAAAAGATAAAATATGATGAAGCCGAAACTACTGATAATCAAGAAACAAGCCATAACAAGGAAAAATAATTGAAACTTTTTTCTACGGAATGCTTGCAAATTAAATAAAAGTAACTACCTTTGCACCCGCAATCAGGAAATAACTGATTCGCAAATAAGGATTGATTCGCTAGCTCAGCAGGTAGAGCACAACACTTTTAATGTTGGGGTCCTGGGTTCGAGCCCCAGGCGGATCACATAAGAACAAAGCCAAACGGCGACAAAAAAGAGACAAGTCCTACAATATCAACGTATTGTAGGACTTTTTTTATTGTTTCAGTCTTGCTTAAAAGACAAAAAAGGGGCACGAAAAGACACGGTTGAGTATCCAA
Organism: Bacteroides sp. AM16-13; assembly: GCF_003602705.1. Classification (NCBI taxonomy): domain Bacteria; kingdom Pseudomonadati; phylum Bacteroidota; class Bacteroidia; order Bacteroidales; family Bacteroidaceae; genus Bacteroides; species Bacteroides sp. AM16-13. Next base: position 7,087 of record NZ_QTLK01000045.1, on the reverse strand, counting down.
ATCGTACCCCCTTCCCCAAAAAACGATTAGGGGGTACGATTGTCGGAAAATGGCTTACTTTTGACGTGATTTGTCTATACTCTATTTATCTCATTTACAGTGATTAAAATTAGTTTTGCAATCTAAAAAAAGTGAGATTATGAAGAATGAAAAAAGTACTTTCAGCGTATTGTTTTACCTGAAAAAAGACAAGATGAAAAAGAATGGTTTAGTACCCATTCATGCCCGTATCACAATCAACGGCAAACAGACCCAATTCAATACCAAGTTAGAAGTGTTAGAAACTAACTGGAAATCCGGCAGAGCCATAGGTAAATCAATGGAGATACAAAGGCTTAATTCCATGTTGGACGACATCAAAGCAAATATCCGTTCCCACTTCCACAATCAATTAATGCGGGATAGCTATGTTACACCCGAAAGCGTGAAAAATGCACTATTGGGAAAAGAGGAAGAAGCAAATACCATTATTTCTTTTTTCACCCAGCACAACGACCAATACAAGAAAAAGGTCGAAGCAGGAGAAGCCACACCCAAAACGTACAGCAGATACGAACTAACAAAGTTACGCCTAACTGATTTCCTAAAAGACGAATATCGTGTATCGGATTTGCCTATACGCCAAATCAACAAAGTATTTATTGAGAATTTCTACCTGTATATAATAAAGAACCACGATTGTTCACCCAATACGGCAATGAAGTTTATACAGCGTTTCCGCACGGTGGTAAACTTTGCACAGGGTACAGGATTGATAACAGCCGACCCGTTCGCCAATTATAAACTGAAATTCGAGTATATAGAAAGAGGGTATCTTGACAAGGACGAGATAAGCAGGATATGCAATAAGGATTTTGCTTCAAAGCGATTGGAGCAGGTACGGGATATTTTCATTTTTAGCTGCTATACGGGACTTTCATACGTGGATATATGCGAATTAACCAGTAACGACATACGTTTGGCATTTGATGATAATCTATGGATTATAAAGAAACGTCACAAGACTAAAGTAACATCAAACATCCGCTTGCTGGATATTCCTAAAGCCATCCTGAACAAATATGAAGGGAAATTGAAAAACGGTCAGTTGTTACCTGTTATCAGCAATCAAAAGATGAATGATTATTTGAAAGAAATTGCCGTTCTATGTGGTATCGACAAAAATATCACGTTCCACCTTGCAAGGCACACATTCGCTACGACTGTTACACTGGCTAATGGCGTGCCTATCGAGAGCGTTTCAAAGATGTTAGGTCATACAGATATTCGGACAACTCAAATCTACGCAAAGGTAATAGACACGAAATTGAGCAATGACATGGAACTATTGGCACAAAAGCTCAACAGTAAATGCCTTGTTACTGTATAACGCTCCGGAACTTATCACAGTTTGTGATAAGTTCCTATTTACCTACATATTAATAATCCTATAAATAATTGATATATGAAATCGCTACCAATCAAAAATACTTCCCTGACATTGGAAGAAACTAATCTTATCCTGAAAGCCCGGTTTACAATAACACGTTTAGATAAAATCCGGGATATATTTCTTTTCTCCTGCTTCACCGGATTAAGTTATAATGACATTAAAAATTTGACTATTAACAATTTGGTCATTACTCCTGATGGGAAATATTGGCTAAAGATATATGTGCAGAAAAGTAATACCCCGATAAAAATACCACTTTTAGACATATCTCGCACTATTATAGAAAAATATAGGAACAGTTCAAATGAAACAGGTTCATTACTGCCTGTACCCAGTATTCAAAAGACAAATTACTATCTTAAAGAAGTAGGTAAAGAATGTAAATTAGAGAAACATCTTACTTTTAATTTTGCAAGACACACATTCATTTGTACTATCATAATGGGTAACGATTTAGAAACTTCGATAGTAAATAAACTTATAGGAAGAAAAGTACAAGGCAATTCCAAAATCACAGACTTTCAGCTATACAAAGCAATGAAGACAGTTTCAGAGAAATTAAAAGGGAACAACATTATAAATATCTAAATAAAAAAATTATGGACTTACAAATCATCCAAAGCAAGATTTATGAAATCAGGGGTTACCGGGTTATGCTCGATAGCGACCTTGCGGCACTTTACCAAGTGGAAACAAAAGCCTTGAAACAGGCTGTAAAACGTAATCTCGACCGTTTCCCGGACGATTTTATGTTTGAACTTACCAAAGAAGAAACTGAATGTTTAAGGTCGCAAATAGCAACCTTAGAGAAAGGAGCAGATGATGAAACTAACTTGAGGTCACAAACTGTGACCTCAAGATGGGGTGGCTCTCGTTATCAAAATTTCGTGTTTACCGAGCAGGGGGTCGCCATGATTTCATCCGTTCTAAGAAGTGATACAGCCGTTAAGGTGAATATTTCCATCATGCGTGCTTTCGTCCTCATGCGGCAAATGTCAATCGGTTACGAGGAACTTCTTAAACGCATCGAAGAACTGGAACAGAGTACGGATGCACAATTCAGCGAGGTGTACCAAGCATTGACCCAGTTATTAAGCAAACCCGAACCGAAGCCACGCAAGCCGATAGGATATAGAACCTATGACGAATAACTATTTAAGGTATTCGGTTGTCTAAGGGGTGTCACCAGTGATACCCCTTTTTTAGTTCCCTAAAGTAATGTATCTCAATCACAAATTTTAGCAAAGTTACAGCCCGGCGGAGACAAATACCAAATCCGAGCCGTTCCGGTTTTCTAAAAAATCTCCACACCTACGGGTCGTATTTTTTGAAAAGATTAGGTTGAAGTCCCCGCCAAACTGTGGGTGTCCGGCAAAATTTCTTATTGTTTAATTTAAAATTCAAGCGTTATGAAAACAACAGAATTTACCATGCCGGAAATCACTATCTCTTATAAAGACAATGTAAAAGCATCCGAAAGAATAAAAATACTCTCTTCTGAAACTTCTTATTCTTACTTAAAACCTTTCTATTCCGAATGTATGGAACACCACGAAGAAAGTTATGTAATGTTCCTCAATCGGGCAAATAAGGCTTTAGGCGTTTCCCTTATCTCTAAAGGCGGCATGGCTGAAACTGTAATGGACGTGAAAATCATCCTGCAAACTGCCTTAAAAGTCCATGCTTCGGGCATAATCCTCTCACATAACCACCCATCGGGCAATCTACGTCCGAGCGAACCGGACAAGCAAATCACCTCAAAAATAAAAGAAGCCTGCAAGGTCTTGGATTTACACCTGTTAGACCATATCATCCTGACAGAAGAAAGCTATTACAGTTTTACAGACGAGGGGCTTTTATAAGCCCTTTTTTTACTCTCTCATTACCCAATACAAAAAGCCTGATGGCTTTTGTTTCTTATCCTCTTAAGCAAGAGAAAAATTTTCCCTAAAACTGATTGGAACATTGTCAAAGGTATATCCGTGCCTGTTACTGTTCAAATTATTTTTTAGAAATCTCCACACCTACGGGTAGTATTTCATAAATAATAATTTGCCCTGTACCAGTCCCGAACCTTTGAAAAGACAATGTTCCCATTCAGTTAAAGGAAAAATTTATGTGGTGGGCGACAAGCGATGTAAACGATTAAAATTCAAAAGTCATGGAAACAGTAACATTATCAGAAGCAAGAGTTTATGTAGGTACTTACAACAAGTATAACAGTGGTTCACTTTTCGGCAAGTGGTTAGACCTTTTCGACTATTGGGACAAAGACGAATTTATGGAAGCGTGCCGGGAACTGCACAAGGACGAGCAAGACCCGGAATTTATGTTTCAGGATTACGAGAATATCCCGGAAGCCCTGATTACCGAATGTTGGCTCTCTGATAAGTTCTTTGAGCTTCGGGATGCCATCGAGAAACTAAGCGAAACCGAGCAGGAAGCGTTTTTCGTGTGGTGCGACCACCACAACAGCGATATAAGCGAAGAAGATGCGGACGACCTTATTTCTTCTTTTGAGGACGAATATAAAGACGAGGAAAATTACGCCTATGAAATCGTAGAGGAATGTTACGACCTGCCGGAGTTCGCAAAGACCTACTTTGATTATTCGGCTTTTGCCCGTGACCTGTTTATAACTGATTACTGGATGGATAACGGCTTTGTTTTCCGTTGCGCCTGATTACTAACCGGGTGGAGCAATCCACCCACAACACACCAAGACAATGAAAGTATGTAATAAGATAACGACTTTTTTACGATGGTTTATACTTGTTTTTATCATCTATCAGGCAGCCACCAGCACCGCCGGAATGTGGATAGCCCTAATTATAGGCTTTTTTATTATCCGGTTCGTTCTCCGGCTGTTTATCTCTGCCGTTTACCTGTTTTGTATGGCGCTTATTTTCATTGTACTGCTTTCACTTCTGATTATCTGATAACTCATTGTAAATTATAGTAGTATGGAAACTTTAAACAAAAACGGGGTAAGCATTACTCAAACACTGGGAGAAGAAAAATATGTAAAATGCTGTTTAGGCGCATTTAGGGGTCAAATCTATTATCAATATGATTACCGCCATACGGATGGAGAACTGTTCTCCACGCTTGCCAAAACACTTGACGAGTGCCGCGGGAGGCGGGATGAATGGCTAAAAATACAGAAATAAGAATAAATCCGGCAGAAGAAATTTTGTCGGACTACTTTCTTTCATGAACTCGAATGGAAAAGAAAGTAGTAAAGCCCCTTTTTATAATCTTCCCACCCATATATGAGAAAAAGATGTCTTCAAGTGGTTACTGTATTTCTAATCTATGTATATTTGCATATAATATTAATTAATACCTGGAAACATGAGTTATACATCTAAAACTATAAGTGAAACAATTATCGATTATGTAAATAGAAATACTTTCTTACCTGCAATACAAAGAGAGTATGTATGGAATACATATAGTATAGAGAAACTGTTTGATTCAATAATGTGTGGATATCCGATTAGCTCTTTTTTGTTTTGGAAAATAAGAGAGGAGAAGAAAAAAGATTGGGTTGCTTATCAGTTTGTAACTGATTTTGATAAAACAGACCCACACAATGAAGAAGCTAATTTGTCAGGCGTGAATCAAGATATTTATTTAGTATTGGATGGACAACAGAGGCTTACTTCATTATTGATAGGACTAAAAGGCTCATATAGCTTCTTCTATTACAGATGGCGTAAGACAAGACTATACCTTAACTTATTTAAGAAACCTACTAATGGCGATAATCCTGAAGAACTTACATATCAGTTTCAATTTAGAGAGAATGATTTTATCAATGCTAATGACTCCACTCCACAATATTGGTATTTAGTCAGCAATATTTTAGATTTTAATACAGCAAGTGCAGCAAGAAAGGATATTCGGGAGAAACTATCAAATATTAGTGTAGATAGTTCATTTAAAGAAAATGCGGTTGAACTAATAGAAGAGTTACATTCAAGATTGTTCACAGAGAAATTTATCAATATATATGAAGAAAAATCTCAAGAATATGACAAGGTAGTTGAAATTTTTATAAGAACAAATACTGGAGGTGTAAAATTGGAATATAGTGATATCCTTTTATCGACAGCAACAGCAAAATGGAAGAATTTGAATGCACGAAAGGAAATATATTCTTTTACCGATGAAATAAATTCAATAGGTAACGGATATTCATTTGGGAAGGACTTTGTATTAAAGGGCTGTTTATATTTGACAGACCATCTTCCAATTCAATACAAAGTTGGTAATTTTACACAGAGTAATTTGGAACTAATAGAGGAAAATTGGACAAATATTCAAACTTCCATAAGTGACTCTGTAAAATTAATTAATAAATTCGGTTTTAATGATAAAAATCTTGTAGCCAAATTAGTTTTACTCCCAATTGCATTATATTTGAAGAAAGTAAATAAAAGTAATTATGTCAATTCAACTAATGCAGAAGATATAAAGAATCAACTTAGAATACAAAAATGGGTTGCTATTGCTTTGTTGAAAAATATGTTTGGAAGTTCTACTGATAATACTTTAAAATCTATTCAAGATATTATTTTAAATCAAACTAACAGTGAGAATTTTCCATGCTCAGAAATTAATCAGAAGCTCAATGTAATTTCATCTTTTAGTAAAGATGAAATTGATAATATATTGAGATATAGCTATGGAACTAAATATAGTTATTTGATATTATCTCTATTTTATCCAAACAGAGATTGGAAAGATTGCAGATTTAGCGAAGACCATATTTTCCCAAAATCAGAATTTACAGAAGCTAAGTTGAGAAAAAGAGGGTATAATAGTGATAAGATAAAATTATATCAAACCTATTATAATACAATATTAAATCTACAGTTATTGGACGAAACAGAAAATAAAGAGAAAAGTGCTAAGCCATTTAATGAATGGATTAAAACAAGAGATGATAACTTTAAAAAAAGGCATTCTATACCCATTATTGCTTCATATGATTTTGATTCATTTATTGAATTTATAAATGGTAGAAAGAAATTGTTATCTAATTTTTTGGAGAATCTTACAATATGATAAATATAAAAAGAATCCCTTTAACTTTGGATTAAAGGGATTCTTTTTATATATTACTATTCTTTAGTTTCATTATCATTATTGAATGAAAACGTAAGCTGCTGCAACTGCCCGAAGCTATCCTGAAAATACACATCTACCGTTTGCTGGTCGGTGGATGCAGAGGTATAGTACAGCCGGAGTGTTTCACCCGGAAGCGGGTACAGGTCATTCGGCAGTAAAACCGTCCCATCGGACATTTTCAGCGTTCCCGCCCCGTCCGGCTGGAAATAGCGGATGAAATACCTTGTTTCCTCAAACCGCCCGTCCCGGTGAAGTTGGCAGCGTATTTCCACCGTTTCACCCACCTTTAATTTTTTCGGTACAGGCATCGTTTCGATACTGAACGGGTAAGACTGCTGTATATCCACATCGTCATTACACGCACCCACCAATAGCAAGGCGGCCATTACATAGCAGCCTATCAAAATACGGCTTAAAATCTTTCTCATATTCATTATATATAATAGGTTAGTTTATCACATTATAAATTTCAGTCCATATGTTAGTTTTCAATTTATGTTGTATAATAATTGTATTCGA
>NZ_QTLK01000044.1:0-18379 GCF_003602705.1 Bacteroides sp. AM16-13 | reverse complement strand
TGATGGCTGCTGTACAGCATAAGCCCTGCGATGTCTTCCATGCTGAGTTGGGCGGTCAAGTCCGCCACACGCGCATCTATCGGTTGCCGCCAGTCTTCATACACGTCCAGTCGGCCGTTGCGGTTCAAGTCTTTGAATGCGTAGCCATCCTGTTGGATAATGGTGATTCCTGACATCGGGCTGTATCCCAATGTGGCGCCGTCTTTTTGTGTTATCAGATGATATCCGTCTGCTACGGATTCCGTCCATCGCTGTCCGTTGCAACTGCATAGCACGCAGCCGGACAATAAGACAGACAAACATAAATTATTCTTTTTCATATATTATTTTTTACATTTTAAAACGACTTCAACCAGTCTGAAAGTTGAGACATTAATTCCTCATGATGTACAAAAGAGTCTAGATTTCCCCATCCATGTCCGGCGCCCCATCCGTTGCTGCTTTGCCAGCTGACTAATTTTGTCGGTATCCCTTTATTTATCAATGCCTGATAGTAGGCTTTGCCGTTTACAGTGGGAGGAACTTCCGTGTCATCTTCGGTGAATGTAATGAAAGCACGTGGCGTATCTGTTTTTACCTGTTTTTCGTTAGAATAAAGTTCCATTTGTGCCGTTGAAGGGTTTTTACCCAAGAAGTTTTCACGTGACCATGCATGTCCTTGGGCTCCCATTGTAATAACCGGATAGAACAGGATCTGGAAGTTGGGATGTGCATCTCCTGTGGAGTGAGTGGCAATAGTTGAAGCTAAGTGTCCTCCTGCGGAGAATCCCATAATTCCCACATCATCTTTGTTGACATACCATTCCTTCGCATGTTCGCGAACACGTTTGATGGTTGTTTCTGCGTCAGCGATCGGCAATTGGCAGTTACCTTCGGGAAGTGTATATTTTATCACAATCAAGGCGATTCCCCGTTCGTTGAAGAATGGAGCCCAGCCATTCCCTTCATAATTGTCTTCCGGTTTGCAATACCCGTATCCACCGCCGGGGCATACCACAACGGCCCGTCCCGTAGCAGTGTGGGAGGCAGGTAGAAAAACAAAAGTTTGAGGATTATCTAATGTGAACGAACGTGCGGCATAGCTGGGTGCTGTTTCGTCGTCTTTGATATGAAGTAAGAACGCTTTCATAATTTCCTCCGCTATTCTTTTCATTCCTTTATCATTGGGATGGGCTATAATGAAATCTTTCGTTATCGTATAAGGTTTTCCGTCTAAATCATACAGAATATCTCCTGTAGAAGGGCGAGTGACACCCACTTGGTCGATTCCTCTAAGGTCTACATAAGGAATTCCGTAAGCTGTTGCCGCTTGTTTGATAGCCGCCTCTTTCTCGTCGTCCTTCCAGAAACAGCCGGTAATAAACACATGCTTCGCTTGTTTTTTGCAATAACTCACCAACCGGCCTATTGCCGTTTTAAAAGCCGTCTTATCTTCTACATTTTCTCCCAAACGAATGACTATGACATCTTTGTCTTTACAATGCTGGTCCAGCAATGTATTCAGGTTCATGGACAGATTGCGCTCCCAATCGGCTATGTTTAGTGGAGTCACTTTTGAGCCGGGACGCTGTTGGCACAACATTCTCTCCAGTTGATGGCAATAGTCGTTCTCTTCTTTCGAAGCTGCCATTCCCCAGGCAGAGAACCATTCGATACTTGGGGCGTATTCATGGCGTGTGATGGAATTTCCCAAGCATAATACTTTTAATCCATTGGAGGTATCCTCTTTGTCATCGTCTTTATTGTCTGTGCTTGGAGTCTCCTTTGGCGGTTCGTTTATCAGCGAATCGTTTTTACTGCAACTTTCAGTTAATAAACCGCACAATATAAAAAACAGAAAAATAAATCTCTTCATATACCTTATTTAATTTGTTATTTAAAGTTCAACTTATTTCTTGTAGATACGGGCTGCAAATCCACCGCCATTCTTCATCTCTATTGATAACTGACGGCTATCGGAGATAGTGATGAGCTCTCGTTTGTAGCTTGTAGCATCCGTGTTGGCGTTATCGCCGTCTTTGAATATTTCAGCTTCGTATGTGCCTGAATCAAGGAAAGAAAGGTCAAGTGTAAGACTGCGCGAATCTGTCCGATTATTCAGTGCACCTACAAACCAGTCTTTACCGTTTTGTCGTGCAATGGATATATACTCTCCTAATTTGCTGGTCAGTACCTTTGTCTCATCCCATACGGTGGGGATGGAAGCTAGGAATCGGGCACATTCTTTCTCTTTCTCGTACGTTGTGATGTTATCCGCCAGCGTACCTAATCCGGAGAAGAATATGATGTAGTCTGCTATTTGTCGGCATCGGGTACCTTTGCTTATCGGACGGTCGTGGTTTACTGTCCACTTGCTATGAGAAGCGTTACGCATCAGCCCCGCAGTGTAGTCGGTGGGTCCTGCCATACCGCGCAGGAAGGGGAAAGTGACGTCATAAGTTATCCAGTCGCCATTTCTGCCGCCCTCATATTTCAGATGTTCCTGTCCTTTTACTGCTTCGTATGCAAGTATGTTCGGATAGGCACGGTGCAGTCCGTGGGGAACAGGAGAACTGTGCAGGTTGAGCAGGAGTTTGTATTTAGCTGCCATTTCCGCTATTTTCCATTGCAGGTCAATATATTCTTGGTCGCTACGTTCAAAGAAGTCTATTTTTATACCTTTGATACCGTCATTGCTCAGCCTTCTGAATATGTATTCAAACGTGCTGTTGCCTGCCTTCTCCAATACATCGGAGAAGAAAGCCGCTTCCATCCACACCCATACACCTATGTTACTCTTTCTAGCCTGTTCGATGACATCTTTTAAGCAAGAATCATAAGAGAAATCGTTTTCCCACATATTGATACTTCCTGCATCGATAGTAATGTAAGGGATACCCATTTCTTTGGCAAAATTGATGTGGTATATATAATTTTCTAAATGGATACCCGGAGTACCTACTCCATCAAGAGAATAGGCTGTCATCCAGTCCCATGTGCTCATGCCGGGTTTAATCCACGATGTGTCGAACAATTTGCTGCGTGCTGGTGCCAATTTGTATATCATGTCGTTGTCCAGCAACTGTGACTCCTTGTCCATCACCATGAGGATGCGCCAGGGGAATGTCATGGAACCCTCGCAACTGGCAATATATTTATACCATTCGGAAGGCCATTTGTATGAACCGTCACGATAGGCACTTCTGACACGTTCCTGTTGATAACCTGCCAAGTGGTTGCCCGGCATTTTGCGAATGAACATACTTGGGTAGTTTTTGACATTCGCTTCAGCGATACACAAGATTTTCCCTTCGCATTTCACCATCAACGGCAACATAGCCAACTGGCATCCGCCGGAGATTTCCTTGATATCATACTGATAGAAATTCTCGTAGCTGTTGTTTGCGTTTTTCTGCCACGTATCTGTAGCTCCCGGACTAAGAGCGGCTGTCATAGTGAAGCTGGAGGGGAAACTGAAATCCACTTCTTCCGATAGGACCTTGAAATTCTTTTTCCGCTCTGATTCGAAGTGGTAAGCCATTCCTTCGTTGTAAGCTCTGAACACGATGCGGAACTCTTCGGAGAAGTGCAATGTCAGTTCATTGTAGATATCATTCACCGATTTTCGGATATAAAACGGCGAATCAATGGTTGTGTTGACCGATTCTTTGGTAGAACCGATGAAAGTAGAACCTTTTCCCCAGGTTTGTCCGTCGTCCAGTGTCATGGAGACGGGGGATGCGTTTACCACTGTTACACCATTGTGTGAGACGGTATACGTGATATTTCCTTCAGTCGAAATTTCCACTTTTAGCCCTCCATCGGGTGACTCTAATGTCGTGTCCTTACCCATAGCTACAGGTGGCTGTGGTTCCGGCTCAATTATTTCATTCTCATTGCTATCTTGGCATGCACCGAAAGTTAGCGACAGAAACAGGAGTCCTAACATTCCAAATTTTCGTTTCATCATAATATAGTACTGATTAGTTTTTATTTCCAAAATTCTCATATTCACCGTTCATCACTTGTTTTACGGCGTTCAAGTAACCGAAACCGTTCTTCATATCGGGCAGGAGATAGCTGCCTTCCACCCATTCGTTCCAAGAGTTGATTGTAATCAGTTTGGGACGTCCAGGGCGTTGGTCTACGTACTCTTTCGTCTTTTGCAAGAAAGCAGCAAAACTTTCGGGCGAATCGTTATAATGCACGATTTCATCGGCTTTTTTGTTCGGGAACCGGGGGGAATCATCCCAACCGATAGATGCATTCGGGAAGAAAGGAACTCCGAGCGAATCCAGTGCTTGCGTCCACTGTTCCCTGCGTTGCATGGCTTTTGTTCCCCATGATACATAGTCTTCTTCGAAAGGCCATCCCCAGTTGTATTTTGTTACACTGTTGACGCCTACCGTAGCCACCATTTCCATAAATTCGGGGAAGGGGAAGCCATCACCGATAAGCTGGAGATGTAAATTCGGGAATCCGGCTTTTTTCACCTCCTCTCTGAAGTAATCCATCGCCTTCTTCACTCCTTTGGCATCACCGAAGTTCTCGCGCAATTCGTAGTAACCGAAAATGGAAAATACCGGGCAACCGTCTATTTTGAAATAGTTTGGCTTGTGGAAATATTGGCGTATCACCCGTTCTACGATGATTTTGAAGTTATCCCAGTCTACCGTACCGTTCCATAGACGCGATTTGTCATCCTTGTACCGGTGTACATTCCAATAATTGTGTGCCACGTGGTGATTGGCCCACATCAGGTAGAATTTCATTTTTTCGTTATTCTTGGCTTTCAGGAATCCGTTGTTGACGGTGCTTTCCAGAAAAGGCTGTCCATCATACCAGTACCAGTCGAAGATAAACATATTGATGCCATGGGCGGTTGCCACATCAATCCATTTCTCCATTACTTGCGTGTCATCATCCATTTCATATCCCCACAAAGGTACCTTCGGCTGGTAGTGTCCTTCGAAACGGGGATTACCTTTTTTGATGACTTCCCATTCACCGATGCCTTCTCCCCATAGAGTGTCTTGTCCCATCGGGTCGTTGTGGCATGACGGCCAGATATAAGCTGCCACATAATAGTCATCTTGTTTCTCAGTTTGTCTGTCTACTTTTTGAGTGGACGGGGTACATGAGCAAATTGCTGTCATAGCTGCCGCCATACAGAAACTTCTCCATGCGTTTTTGGTGATTGTCCTCATAAGAAATTTGCAATTTTAATAAATATAATAATGTGCAAATGTATAAATTGCCTAGGATTATAAAGGCTAAAATTTTGCCTATAAAGGCTAAAATTCTGCCAAACGGATTTGTAGACAGGGGTAGAGGTAGAAGGTTTGTGAAAGGAGTTCTGAGTATAGCGTAGAATATACAAAAGGCAAAATTTTGTCTTTTTTAGGTAAAATAATCGCCTATCTTGCAAATTTAAATATCGTATTTTGCAAACATTAAAATTAAGTTATGTTGATAAAAAAATCGATAAAATGAAGAAGATACTCATTGGAGTGATAGGGGTGCTCATTCAACTTGCAGTCAGCGGTGCTGTCTACGGGAAAGTACTGAACGTATATTCTCCCGACGGTACTGTAAAAGTCAGCATCGAGCTGAAAGATAAGATTTATTATTCAGTCTTTACCGGTGATGATATATTATTAGATAGGTGTACGATGGGGATGACCCTTTCCGATGGTACATTGGGAGTAAAACCTGTGCTGAGAAAAGTGCGGAAAGGCACGGTAGATGAAAGCAGGAAGCGGGAGATTCCCCTGAAAAATGAAACGGTGCGCAATCATTATAATTATTTGCGCATGAATATGGCGGGAGATTATACTGTAGAATTTCGTGTTTTTGATGACGGTGTAGCCTATCGTTTCATTACTGATAGAAAAAGTCCGATAGAGGTAGTCGGAGAAGATTTCAATATCAACTTTCCTACCGATTATCGTGCCTGTTTGGGTGAAGCACATGCTTTCTCCACCTCTTATGAGTCTGTTTATACCTGTATGCAGACGGAAAGTTACCGGAAGGATGATATCATGGCTTATTTGCCGGCATTGCTTGAAACGCCCGGTGGTTGTAAGATTTTGATATCGGAAGCCGACCTTACCGATTATCCCTGTATGTTTCTGAAAAGTACAGGTAACAATGGAATGTATGCCTTGTTTCCCAAATGTCCTGTCCGTTTCGAGGACGATAATGATTACAAATTCAAAATTTTGGAAGAAGCCTCGTATATTGCCCGGACGTCAGGAAAAAGAAGTTTCCCCTGGCGTTTCTTCGTGATTGCGAAAAACGAAAAGGTATTGGTTGAGAATGAAATGGTATATAAACTCTCAGCACCCTGTGAACTTGCCGATTATAGTTGGGTAAAACCTGGTAAATCAAGTTGGGAATGGTGGAATCCCCGTATTTATGATGTAGATTTCAGAGTGGGTGCCAATACGCAGACTTATAAATATTATATAGACTTTGCAGCGGAGTTGGGGTTGGAATATACATTGATGGACGGTGCTTGGATGGCAGCCGCCAGTGATCCTTGGACTCCTCATCCGGAAATCGATCTGCCGGAGGTTATCCGCTATGCCAAAGAGCATAATGTGAAGATTCTGCTTTGGCTGAGTTGGCTTACAGTAGAAAAACATTTTGACCAATTGTTCGCCAAGTATGCCGAATGGGGAGTAGCAGGATTAAAGATAGATTTTATGGAACGCAGCGACCAGTGGATGGTGAATTTCTATGAGCGTGTAGCTAAAGAAGCAGCCAAACACAAACTCGTAATCGATTTCCATGGTTCTTTCAAGCCTGCCGGACTGGAGTGCCGTTACCCCAATGTGCTTTCGTACGAAGGAGTGGTAGGTATGGAGATGGGCAAGCGTTGCGATCCTGCGAACAGCATTTGGCTGCCTTTCATCCGTAACACTGTAGGACCGATGGATTTTACTCCGGGAGCCATGAATAATGTTCATCCAGAAGAAAACCATTTTGATATATGGACGCATGGGAATCCTGCCGCTTCGGGGACACGTGCCTATCAGATGGCACTGTATGTAGTATTTGAAAGCGGGCTGCAAATGTTGGCGGACAGTCCTACGTTGTATTATCGCGAACGTCCCTGTACGGATTTCATAGCCAGTGTTCCTGTGGTATGGGATGAGACGAGAGTTTTGGATGCCAAGTTGGGCGAATATATAGTTATTGCCCGTCGGAGTGGAGATAAGTGGTTCGTGGGGGCTATTACGAATGGTGAGCCGCGTACTGTCACGGTCAACCTCGATTTCCTTTCTCCCAATAGGGATTTTCATCTGACCGGCTTTGCCGACGGCATGAATGCCGACCGTTCGGCGATGGATTACATAAGGCGGGAGTCAGAGATTCGCTCTACTTCTACATTGACGTTGAAGATGGTTCGCAACGGAGGATATGTGGGAGTGATTGAGTAAATTAATTATTTATCAAAATATTTTTTCGATCAGATTAAATGACGTGAACCGGACAGGTTTCACATGAAATAAAATGATCAAAAAACTATTGTTAACTTTAATAATTTTCAGTATGGATTTAAATTCATTGAAAAAGAAGCAAAGAATGGTGGTTGCCTTGCCATTGTTTGCTTGTATTCTCGGCAGTTATCCGTTGGATGCCGTGGCTGAGAATAGTGGTATTCCTGTGCAAGAGGTTTTGCAAAACAAAGCTCCATTGAAACGCACTTTATATGGAACTGTGATTGATGCTACCAGTGGCGAGTCACTGGTAGGGGTTAATATCCGCGTTAAAGGTAGTGACCGAGGTACTATTACCGACCTTGATGGTAAATTCAAATTAGAGGTGACTAACAAAACGGAATTGGAATGTTCTTATATCGGTTATAAGAGCCAGACGGTAATAGTAGGTGATTTGGGCGTTATCCAGATTAAAATGGTGTCGGATAATGAAGTATTGGATGAAGTTGTGATTATCGGTGCCGGTACGCAGAAGAAAGTCTCAGTGACAGGTTCTATTGCCAGCGTGAAAGGTACTGTCCTGAAAGCTCCGTCTTCTTCATTGACCAACAACCTTGCCGGTAAATTGTCTGGTGTGGTTGCAAAAACGAATAGTGGTGAACCGGGAGCAGCTTCCGATTTCTATATTCGTGGTATCAATACGTTCGGTGGCGTAGCCACACCTTTGATTTTGCTCAATGGAGTGGAAATCTCATCCGGCGACTTGAACACGATTCCGGCAGAAACAATTGAAAGTTTCACCATACTGAAAGATGCATCTGCAACAGCTATTTATGGTAACCGGGGTGCGAATGGTGTCATGTTGGTGACAACGAAAAGCGGTTCTGAAAATACGAAAGCAACCGTGAACGTGTCGTTGGAAGCTTCTTATTTCCAGCCAATGAATCGTATTGAGTTTGCAGACGGTCCTACTTACATGCGCAAGTTTAACGAAGCCCGTCAGGCACGTGATTATGATGACGTTTATAATGCCGACCAAATTCAATACACTGCAGATGGAATCAATCCGTACGCATATCCAAACGTGGACTGGTATGATACTATATTTAAAAAAGGAAATTTTAACCAACGTGCTAATGTTAATGTACAGGGGGGTGGTTCAAGAGTTACCTACTTCCTAAGCTTGCAGGCCAACCACGATACAGGTTTGATGAATACGCCAAAGAACTATTTCTATGACACTAACTTCAACACGTGGGAATATAATTTTCAGAACAATATCTCCTACAAATTATCCAATACAACAACAGTAGACCTGCGTATCATGACACAAATGGGACATCGTAATGGTCCTGAGTACTCTACTGCTGATATGTATAAAAGTGTAATGGCCACCAATCCCGTATCGTTTCCTGCTGCTTTTCCAGCACAAGAGGGGGACAGGGGGCATATCCGTTTCGGTAATGTAGTATTAATCCCGGGAGTATATGGTGAGAATCCATATGCCAATATGTTGAAGTCGTTTCAAGAAGTCAATTATAATACAATGAACACTTCTTTGAATGTGGCTCAGAAATTAGATTTCATCACAGAAGGACTGAGTGCGAAGGTATTGGTTAACTTTAAAAATTATTCACACTCCAAATATAAACGTTCTATCGACCCTTTCTATTATCAGATGAAAGCGAACTCTTTCGATCCGGAAACAAATGAGTATGATTTGGAAGCATTGAAAACCGGAAAATATTTTATTGAAGAGTCCGATCACAAAAAAGAACAGGACCAGACTTTCTATTTGGATGCACGGTTGGACTGGAAACGTAGTTTCGGATATCATAATCTCACCGCCATGGCAATGTACATGATGCGTGAATATCGCAATTCCATACTTCCTAATCGTAACCAAGGTTATTCAGGTCGTATCACTTACGACTATGCCAATAAATATCTTGTAGAGTTCAACTTCGGATATAACGGTTCCGAACGTTTGGCTTCGGGTACACGTTTCGAGTTTTTCCCTGCTGTGTCTCTCGGATGGGTGGTAAGTAACGAAGATTTCTGGAAACCGGCTTCAAAGTATATCAACCATTTGAAAATCAGAGGTTCTTACGGGCTGGTTGGTAGCGATCAGTTCAACAAAGATGCTCCCCATTTCCTTTATTACAATCAGATTAATTTCGCTCCTAATGCTGGTATAAATGAGTTCTACGACAAAAGATTAATATACTCTACCGGTATGCCGGGTAGTACGATTGTCCGTGAAGGACCTGAATTCAAAACTCTTGCCATACAGAACGCAGGTTGGGAACGTGTGAAAAAATTAAATGTCGGAGTTGATATTTCATTTTTCGATCAAGTGAATCTTACATTTGATTATTTCTATGACCATCGTGACCGGATTTTGATGAAGCGTGCTTCTTTCCCCAGTTTATTGGGATATGGAGGGTATGTGCCTTGGAGTAATATTGGTGAAGTAATCAACAAAGGTGTGGAAATAAGCCTAAACTGGAATAAACAATTCGGTAAGAACTGGTTTGTTGATTTCCGCGGAAACTTTACTTTCAACCGTAATAAATATGAATATGCTGACGAACCGGACTATCCGTATGTATGGCAGACGAAAACCGGCAAACCGTTGAATACACTAACCGGATATTTAGCCGACGGATTATTCAGCAGTCAAGAAGAGATAGACAACTGGGCGGATCAGTCGCAATTGGGGGGGAACAACCTGCGTCCGGGTGATATCAAGTATCGGGATATTAACGGTGACGGACAAATCACGGAACAAGACCAAGTAATGCTTTCTCCCTATGCAGACATTCCCAATATTCAATACGGTTTTGGCTTAAATCTAACTTATAAGAAGTTTGATTTTGGTGTATTCTTCAATGGTTCTGCCAAACGTAAGATTATGATTAATGAGGGATATGCTCCTTTCCAAAGCGGAGGAGGTGACGGACATTCAGGGCAAACTCTGCCGACTAACTTGATGCAATGGATTGCCGACGGGCATTGGTCGGTAGATAATCCGAATCCAAATGCGGTTTATCCCCGCTTGGGAACAACTATCAGTGACATTCAAAATAATATTGTGAAGAGTTCCTTCTGGATGCGCAATGCTAATTTTTTACGGTTCAAAACACTGGAATTCGGTTATACATTCCCTCATTGCCGTGTTTATTTCAATGGGGACAATCTTGCAGTGTTCAGCCCGTTCAAATTATGGGATCCGGAGCTTGCATGGAATGCCTACCCATTGCAGCGTACTTTCAATCTTGGAGTACAACTTACATTCTAAATGTACAATTCATAAAAATAATTCAGATATGAACATTTTAAAGTATACCAATCGATTCATAAAATCAGGTTTTGTCGGCATAACCTGCCTGGCCTGTTTTTCTTCATGCAATTACTTGGATGTCATTCCTCCGGCACAACCGGACATGGAAGATACGATGACAGACAAATCTGCAACACTGGGATTTTTATTTTCCTGCTATGCTCCAATACTGGAGTTTCATACATATAATATCAATTATCTTGAAAATGGTTCGGACGAGACACTTTATCCACTGACGTGGTCAGGGCAATGCCAGAAAATTCAGTTTGGTACAGCTAATACAACTGATGGTATCGGAATGTGGTATACATGGTATTCTGCATTAGGGCAAGTACATCGTTTCCTACAACAGATTGATATCTTAAATCCGGTCGGAGTGACAGAAGATGATAAAGACGAATACAAAGGCGAGTGTTACTTTTTGGATGCATATTACCATTTCCGATTGCTGAATACTTACGGCCCCATTCCTATCGTTTCGGAAATGATGGACCCTAACATAACTAAGAATGAGATGCCGGGACGTTCGCACTTTGATTATTGTGTGAAATACATTGTTGATAAACTTGATCAGGCTGCCTATCTGCTTCCCGATAAACGAGAACTTAGTGATGCGGGACGTGCTGATGCCACTATTTGTAAGTGTATTAAAGCCCGTGTGCTACTTTATGCCGCTTCTCCTTTATGGAATGGTTCGTTCTACGATAAGAGTTGGAAAAATAGCAAATACGAAACTCCGGGATATGGTAATGAACTGGTAAGTTCTCAATATGAACGAAAAAAATGGGACAATGCGTTGGTTGCATGTCAGGAGGCTCTCACTGCTGCCAAGAAGGCCGGTTATAATTTATTTGATATAGAAACAGCCAATTCGATTGCCGAAAAGCAAAAAGTTCCATTGCCTTTTATTCCCGGAAAAGAGGAAGATACACCGGAAAACACCTTGTTTAAAGAGCGTGTCCGTATGTTCCAATACTTGGTCGCTTCGAATGAAAGTGATGGAAACAACGAACTTATCTGGGGTGTGAACACGAAGCGTATGGGACCGTCGGACTATTGGCCTACGATTTCGCAAGCTCCCCGAAAGATTATCAAAACGAACGGAACTACCTGGCACTCTATGAGTGGATGGTCTTTCAATGCTCCGACGCTGAATACCGTACAACGTTTTTATACGGAAAATGGAAAACTTCCTGCCGATGATAATGACTTCTATCGTAAAAGTGAATGGTATACTCGCTTCTATGAGGGTACGTCGAGTCCGGCTTTGGAGAGGGATGACATCGATAAGGAAGATGTGAAGAACGACATTATCAAATTCAATGTTGGTAGAGAAGCCCGCTACTATGCATGGATTGCTTTTGACGGTTGCCAGTATGCCACGAATATACGCGATGGAGAACCGCTTTGGCTCAATCTGAAGAATAGTGCTACCAATGGATATGTGCTTAACGACCGTAACTATACCGGAACCGGATTTATGACAAAGAAGTTCATGACACCCGATATCAAGTATGACAAGACAAACAAAGTGACGGGAAATACCACCCGGTTGCCGTTTATCCGCATGGCGGAACTCTATTTGAATCTTGCCGAATGTTATGCGGCATTAGGGAATAATGGGGAGGCCTTGAAGCAACTCAATTTCGTACGCGAACGTGCCGGCTTTGATGGATTGACGGAGGCAGATATGCCAAGATTGAATATGAGTGTGGTCGATTTGATTCGTAACGAACGTTTTGTTGAATTGTTCAAGGAAGGACACCGTTACTACGATATGCGTCGTTGGACAATTGCTCCTCAAGTATCTGGTGCTGGTAAAATTTATGTTTTGAACAACAACAAAGTAGATCCGACTTTCGAGGAATTTAACCAGCCGATATTGGCGGAACAACCCTTGAGATGGTACAACCGTTTGTATCTGCTTCCACCGGACGACACGGAGATATACAGCAATCCACAGTTAGTGCAGGCACCCGGTTATTAATAAATAAAAGAATACATTATGAAAGCTAAGTTTATAGGAATTGCAAGTATGCTCGCTTTACTGGCGGCTTGCGATCAAGATAAATACGAATTGGACAATTTGGTTCCCGAAGAGTACAACAAGATATTGTACATCAAGGAATACGGAACTCCTGAAATAACCTTATACAATGCTGATGAGAAGAGTACATATTCTTTCTCTGTTAATCTCGGAGGTAAGGACTTTATGGCGCAGCCGGCTGCTTGCGACATCCGTACGCTGACACAGGCAGAGGTAGACCAAAAATACAGCATTCCCGAAGGGACCAATTACAAGGTACTTACCAAAGGCTATTCCATTGACAACTTGCATTTGGATTTTGCAACGGAAGAGTTCTACAAACAGGTTACTGTGTCTATGACACCCAAAGTCATTGAGGATGAAATAAACACTGCCCCCAATTCTACATGGGTATTACCCATATGTTTACATAGTGAGAGCGACCTGGTGAATGCTGCAAAAAATGAGATATTCATGAAAATCAACGTCGTTAGTCCGTCTGTAGGTTTCAATAGTGCTGTCGAACGGATTGTACAGTATGAGAATGGCACTCCTCGCGTCAACTCGGTTGAGTTTGGTATTGATGCGGAAAACCAGTGGGGGCTTACATGTACATTCGCGGTTGATGAAACATATGCGGCTGCAATGTATCCTACGTATAAGCTATTGCCGGCAGAATGTTATGAGTTCTCCGAAAATATACAGTTGCGCAAGGGAGAAAAGATCGCAGACCTGTTTATAACCTTTACCGGTGAGAAATTGGAATGGGGAGATTATGTGCTTCCGATTCGTATGAGTAGTGATCCTGTTGCTTCTTCACCGGAGAAAAATATGCACGTACTAGTCATTCATCATAGCAGTAACTGGGAGGTTACAGGTAAATATGAAGAAAGACGATATAATTCGGGAGGTAAATTCAAACATCTTTTGGATGGTGATCCTAAAACATTCTGGGCAAGCCACTGGGATGGTCCTAACGCGCGAGATCTTCCTCCTGTCCTGGTTATAGATACGAAAGAAGAGCATTCTTTCGGTAAAATTGGATTTATGCATATAGATAATGATGGTCAGAAGGATAAGCATAATTACCAACTTGAGTTTTATGTTAGTTCCGATTCCAGGACCTGGTGGAATTTTGACCATGAGAAGTTCTGGGAAGGAAAAGAAAATGGAGATGTCGACTGGACTGAATATGGATGGAAGACAGATACCAACTGGGAGAATCAAGCCAACTGGGTGCCTGTGGGCAAGGTGACAGAGATGAAGAGTCTGCATCACCCCGAATATGAATATTTTGATTTGGACAGTAGCGTGAAAGGCCGGTACTTCATTATCAAAGTGACATATAGTGGTACTCGGGATATGGTTGAGTTTGCAGAAATTGATCTTCAGACGGTAGATTGAATGACAACTCTTCATTGAAAGAATCAGCTTTGGGGACCGTTCATATATGGTCGGTCCCGAAGTGATTCTTTGGAGCGAAGTCTGAACAGATTATTATTTCGCGAATGGACTTTAATTGATTTTTAAACTTCTTAATCTTTAAGGATAATATGAAAAAGATTTTTTTGTCGGCAGCGGTTATTGGACTACTTGCAAGCTGCTCACAGACAGAAGGACTGTCTGTCGATAATTCTACGGCAGATAGCCGTCGGATACAACTTTCGGTGGGGGTAGGCGACTTGCAGACGCGTGCCGGTTATAACAGTGAAAACTTAGAACAGTTCCAGTTGATTATCGACAACCCCGGAAATGTGGAGTATAACTACAACATTCTGATGCAAAAGGGCGATGATGGGTGGAATACTTCCAGTGGCGAGGCATTGATGTGGGACCCCAATACTCCGAATATAACAGTATGTGCCTTTGCGCCTGCTAAAGACGACGTGCAATTGACAAACAGAAGTCTTGAAGTAAAAGTACCCTCTAATCAGAGCACGGAAGATGCTTTGAAGACGGCAGACTTCCTGTTGGCGAAGAGAGCGGTCAATCTTCAAAATGAGGATGGCAGACTTGATATCAAATTGAAACATAAATTGTGCAAATTGATTATCAAACCCGTTAGCGGTGGAGTTGCAGCACCGGTGGACAACTTGAAGGTGAATGGCGTAATTTTAAGCGGAACTTGCGATTTGACGA
Organism: Bacteroides sp. AM16-13; assembly: GCF_003602705.1. Taxonomy (NCBI): domain Bacteria; kingdom Pseudomonadati; phylum Bacteroidota; class Bacteroidia; order Bacteroidales; family Bacteroidaceae; genus Bacteroides; species Bacteroides sp. AM16-13. The sequence goes on along the minus strand of NZ_QTLK01000044.1, from coordinate 3,447 downwards.
CGGCAACACCGGCCGTAGTAGCCGCTTCTTCTGCCGGCACGGCAAGCATCACGCCTTTCAAGAATGCGGAGGGAGCTTACGAGTGTATTTTGCTGCCGCAAAATGCCGGAACGTTCGTTACTTTCAATATCGGTGATACGGATTATGAATGGAAATCTGATGAAGCTCAACTCACGGAGGGTACTTGCTATACTCTGACGATGGATGTGGTTACTTCTGAATCGAATCTGGAGGCAATCAAATAGGCAGATAACAATTAGTCACTCAATTAAGTAGAATATACAATGAAAACATTCAGATATTTTTATTTGCTTGCAGCTCTTACTGCATTTTCGGCTTGCAGCAACGACGACGATGAAGTGCAAGGACAAAGCTCGGCGACAAATGCCGACAAGGTTCTGATAAACGCTGTGGTGGACGGCAATTCGCTGTTCACGCGTAGCAACCCTATGGGGGCGAATGATGCCAGCCAACAGACATTTAATCAAGGTGACAAACTGGCGGTTGGATGTGGCGATGAACTCCCTGTGGTATACACGATGGGCGCGGATAAGAACTGGGCAACCGAAGGGGAAAACGGCCTGGCATGGGCGGAATCTTATCTGGAAGCGGTAGCTTATCATGCGTATTATCCCGCAGTGGCGAGTGTCTCTTTTAGCACTTTCATTCTGCCTGTTGACCAATCGTCGAACGAGAACATCACCAATGCGGACTACATGACCGGTACGACGGAAATATCCGAAAGGCCTGCCGATGGTGTATTGAGGCTGAATATGAACCGTCGGATGGCACGTGTTATCATCAAAATAGCCGGTGTAGAAGAAGGGCTGGGCAGTGTGACGTCACTGACCATCAGCTCTCAGTATGCCGCCATTTCTCCGGTGAACGTGGAAGGCCCCGTGAAATCCATCACACCCTATGCAATGGGCAATGATACGTATGCCGCTTTGGTAATACCGGGCGAGGGTAGCAATACGGAAACGTTTGTTGAAGTAGGAACGACGACTGGCGGTACAAGAAAGATTACAGGCATCAAACCAGCCGAAGCCGGTAAAAGTTATACTTACGACCTTTACGTAGGTGAACGTGGCGCCACACTGTCCGATCCGATTGTGGAAGACTGGACCGAGGGTACGTTGCAGGGAACCTTGACTGTAACGGCAGCAAAAAGATTGGAACGTACAGGTTGGAGAGTAACCGGTAAATTTGAAGAGAATGAGGATGAATCATTTATGAAGCTTATAGATGGTGATACGAATACATTCTGGCGTAGCGATTGGTGTTATCGGGGATGTGACAAACCTTATTATGTGGTTATTGATCTTGGTGAGAATGCCAACTATGTGTTTACGGGAGTGGAAATTATGGAACATAGGGACATCACAGGTCCGTATAAATGTAATTTCTATGTTACAGACCAATGGGAATGGAGAGAACCATTGAGAGATTTAGGAGGAACAGAAGGCTATGAAGGTGATTGGCATTGGAATACTCATGGTGGAAATGGTACTCTTGATACAACAAAATGGAGTGAGGGATGGACAAAGGTGAATAATGCGGATATAACATTAGAAAGCAGTGCGAATTTCCAAAAAATATCAATCAATAATGAAAATGCAAAAGGGCGTTATTTCATGATAGAAGTTACAGAAATGGAAGGAAATCCCAATAGTTGGATAGGTTTTGCTGAAATTTATCTGTGGGGTAAAGACGCCAAATAGCGTTTATTTATCACCTATCTTAATCAAGAAAGAGTTTTCTCTATGGTCGCTCTAATAAGTTGTAGATAATATAGTTTACTAATTGATTTGTATTGTATATGAAAAGAAAATTTGTGACTTGTTTGTTGTCTGTCCTGTTTTTAGCGGCAGATACGTATTCATTTGGCGAATGCAAAGGAACCGTTACGCCAAGTGTCGTTATAACGGAAAGTCAATGGAAAGGAAAGAGGGTTGCTTTCTTGGGTGATTCCATTACGGATGAACAACGAGTGGGTACCACAAAGTGTTATTGGGAGTATTTGGCAGAGTGGCTCGGCTTGTGTCCCTTGGTATATGGCATCAATGGAAACGAATGGAACGGAGTTCTGCAGCAGGCGCATAAATTGCGGAAAGAGCAGAAGGATACGGTAGACGCTATTGTCATCTTTGCCGGTACCAACGACTTTTTTGCAAATGTCCCGTTAGGAGAGTGGTATACGGACCCTATATGTAAAAAGCCGAGAGTAGCGGATACACAATTGGAATATTCCCGCAAATATCGTATGCCATTGCTGAAAGACGATACGTTCAAAGGGCGAATCAACAGGGTGCTTCACTTTCTGAAGACGAACTATCCGGACAAGCAAGTGATTCTGCTGACTCCGCTTCATCGTGCGCAAGCCCGCTTCAGCAGTGAAAATGTACAGCCCGACGAAGGATTCGCCAATCAAATAGGCGTTTATATAGATGAATACGTCCAAGCTGTCAAAGAAGCCGGCAATGTATGGGCAGTACCCGTCATCGATCTTCATAGCCTTAGCGGATTATACCCGCTAAACGATTCGTGCTCCATTTATTTTCATGATGCGGATACCGACAGGCTGCATCCTAATGCGACAGGCCATCGCAGGATGGCAAAAACTTTGCTGTATCAGTTGTTGGCACTTCCGGCAACGTTCTGATGCCGGTATAAACGAACTGGCTGGCTATTATTCAGAGATATATGATAAGAAGGCAAAGAAGTGGGAAACTTGCCATTCTTATCATATATTTTATGTAAGCATTCGGCCTTGTGCGTGTTTCTTTCCCTTGTTTTCCTTCCTACCTTTGTGACTTCATAATCATCTTAATCCATTATGTGTTCAGTATTAGTATTTTCTAATGAAAGTGAAAAGCTGCGTAGTCTCTTGTCCGAGTCTAACCATTTTGATTCTGTTCTTTTCATATTTGACGGTGGTCGTCGTTATAAAGTTTCGGCTTCCAGCCTTGGTATCCATTCCCCTCAGGACTTACTTCTCCCTTTAGGTCTTGGTCTTTTCCGTAGCAGTCCTTTCTGGTCTTATTACCTTTATCCGCAAGGTTGTAATTTCCATAAAGGAATTGACGGTCTTTGTGGTGAGGTCATCCGGCACACGGGTTCTTACGTGTCAGAGCAGAGTTGCCATATTTTTCTTGACCGTTCCCGTAGCAGGTTGCATATCCTTTATCGGTGCGACGATGAATACCGTCTGGAATGCCGTCGTCTGAACCACGGTTCTTTCCTCTTGAAAAAGGACGAACGGAAGAGGGATTTTCTTCAAATTTCCTGGAATCGCCTGAATGAGCTGTTTACTGTTAAAAAGTATCGGAAAACAGTTGAAAAGTAATCTCCCGTCCTATAAGGCGTACAGCTTTATTTTGATAACTTTGCCACATAATGTGCGACAAGAGGTCTCACAAGTAATTGTTCAGCATCATGTCTGAACCT
>NZ_QTLK01000043.1:0-18748 GCF_003602705.1 Bacteroides sp. AM16-13 | reverse complement strand
CTCTTTAGACTGGCTAAGATTTATGCATACCCCCAATGATTATCGGGTGAGCCATTTATACCGCCCTTTTTAGCAGATACAAACCTCATAATAGTTTGTTCAATAGAGATGCTTTTTTTAACAAATTAAAATGATGTTCCCTAGAACAAAACACTTTAGAACTTGTTCTTATAGTAGAGACAAATTTTTATGCTTAAATGATGTGAACAATGATACTCGTGTACATTTTATTGCTACATTTGTCGCCGAATCTGTAACGAACGATTTAAACAACTAAAAATACAATGAAACTTTCGCCGAAATTCATATTAGCTTTTGTTCTGCTGATGCTATCTTTTAGCATGGGTGGAAATGCTATGAATTTTTCGGCTTATGCTTCAAACTGTGAAGCTTCTTGTCAACTGTCAGAATCGTCTTCTGATGTTAATCGTAATTCTTCTGTAGATAATCAGTCGGTTAGTTATGATAACTCGCAGTCATTAACTATTTCTGATGTAGAATTAGGATTTAAATTAGTAACTGAATCAAACTCTAATAATTATCGCCTGCGTAGAATCATTGAAATCAATGACTCCTTGAAAGACGTTATGCATAAGTTTCTCGTGTTAAGAGAGAATTCTTTAGTATTAGATCAAAGTAAATCTTTTTATTCGGATAAGGATCCACATTACTCCATTACGTGTAGCGATTACTATGTGTTCGCTCTAAGACATATCCTTATTTAGTTTATTTCCCCCTATTATCCGTTTTTTTTCGTACTCTGTATGAACTGTGTGACTTTTTCCTTTTAAAAGTTGCAGGGTCTGTAGCGCAGTGTGCCTAATCGAAATTTTTACTTCCTAAATAACTAAAATTAATTTCTTAACAAAAAACTTATTATGGAAACTACTAAAAAAACTCAGGTTGTAGGTATAAAAAATGCCGGTATCGTAATCATCTGCTGTTTAGTAATAGCTGTATGTATCTTCCAATTCCTATTAGGTAACCCGTCCAACTTTATGAACAATGACCCGAACAATCACCCGTTGAACATGTTGGGTACTATTTACAAAGGTGGTATCATCGTGCCTATTATCCAGACATTGTTGTTAACCGTACTTGCTTTGAGCATCGAACGTTATTTCGCTCTTCGTTCTGCTTTCGGTAAAGGTTCATTGTCTAAGTTTGTAGCTAACATCAAAGACGCTTTAGCTGCCGGCGACATGAAGAAAGCACAGGAAATCTGTGACAAACAACGTGGATCTGTTGCTAACGTAGTAACTTCTACTTTGCGTAAGTATGAAGAAATGGAAAAGAACACATCTCTTCCTAAAGAACAGAAGCTGTTGGCTATCCAGAAAGAACTTGAAGAAGCTACTGCTTTGGAAATGCCGATGATGCAACAAAATCTTCCGATCATCGCTACCATCACCACTCTGGGTACATTGATGGGATTGCTCGGTACTGTAATCGGTATGATCCGTTCATTTGCTGCTTTGTCTGCTGGTGGTGGTGCTGACTCTATGGCTTTGTCACAAGGTATCTCTGAAGCTTTGATTAACACTGCTTTCGGTATCTTGACTGGTGCATTGGCTGTTATCTCTTACAACTATTACACTAACAAAATCGATAAATTGACTTACGGACTCGACGAAGTCGGATTCTCTATCGTGCAAACTTTTGCTGCTACTCACTAATTCTGCGAACCCTTATAAAATCTATTATTAATCATGGGTAGAGCGCAAATTAAAAAGAAAAGTACGTTCATAGATATGACCGCTATGAGTGACGTTACTGTATTGCTTCTGACTTTCTTTATGTTGACATCAACATTTGTGAAGAAGGAACCAGTGCAAGTTACCACTCCGGCTTCTGTATCGGAAATCAAGATTCCGGAGACTAATGTACTCCAGATTTTGGTTGATCCGGAAGGAAAAATATTTATGAGCCTCGACAAGCAGCAGGATATGCAGGCTGTCTTGGAGAGCATGGGTGAAGAGTATGGCATTAAGTTTACTCCGGAACAAGAGAAGAGATTTATGTTGTCTTCTACTTTTGGAGTGCCTATCAGAAGTATGCAGAAATATCTTGATCTCCCTGAAGATCAACGGGATAAGATCCTTAAGAATGAAGGTATTCCATGCGATAGTGTTGATAATCAGTTTAAATCGTGGGTACGTAATGCACGTACTGCTAACGCTGATCTACGTATTGCCATCAAGGCAGACGCTACGACTCCATACTCAGTGATAAAGAACGTTATGAACTCACTTCAGGATTTGCGGGAAAATCGGTACAATCTGATTACTTCTCTCAAAACAGAATCTGAAAACTAAAAAGGAGGAAATACAATGAGTGCTGAAGTACAAGAGAGCGGCGGAAAAAGAGGAAAGAGCAAGCAAAAAAAGATAACTGTCCGGGTGGACTTTACACCGATGGTGGACATGAACATGTTGCTGATTACTTTCTTTATGCTTTGTACCACACTGAGCAAACCTCAGACGATGGAAATAAGCATGCCGAGTAATGACAAAGATATTACTGAAAATCAGAAGAGTATGGTGAAGGCTTCACAGGCAATTACACTATTGCTGGGGCCTGATAATAAACTCTATTATTATGAGGGAGAACCTAATTATAAGGACTATACCTCGTTGAAAGAAACTAGCTACGGTGCAAATGGACTGCGTGCCGTACTTCTTCAGAAAAATGCTGTTGCTGTCAATAAAGTAAGAGAATTGAAACAACAGAAATTGGATCTTAAGATAACGGATGACGAATTTAAGAAGCAGGTTTCCGAGATAAAGAGCGGAAAGGATACCCCGACCGTAATTATTAAAGCTACGGATGACGCTTCTTATATGAATCTGATTGACGCGCTGGACGAAATGCAGATATGTAATATTGGTAAATATGTGATAACAGACATTGCGGAAGCTGATGAATTCTTAATCAAGAATTTCGATGCGAAAGGTGGATTGTCACAGAACTTAGCCGATAATTGATGTAACACCCAAAAAAGAAAAGTAAAATGGCAAAATTAGATTTAGCTTCTTCGGAATGGTGTCAACTGATTTTTGAAGGCAAGAACCAGGCATACGGAGCATATAGAATGCGTGCCAATTCAACAAAGCGGCACAATGTCGCCATGTTGATTGTGGTAATCATAGCGGCAGTCGGATTTAGCATCCCTACACTGCTTAAGTTGGCAACTCCGGAGCAGAAAGAAGTGATGACAGAGGTGACTACCTTGTCGAAATTGGCAGAACCGGAAATCAAACAGGAAGAGATGAAACGGGTTGAACCGGTGGCGCCTCCTCCCCCTGCTTTGAAGAGTTCTATCAAGTTTACTGCTCCTGTCATCAAGAAAGATGAAGAGGTGCATGAAGATAATGAGATCAAGAGCCAGGAGGATTTGAATGCTACTAAAGTATCCATCTCTATTGCCGACGTAAAAGGTAACGACGAGGCGAATGGTAAAGATATTGCTGACCTTAAGCAGGTGGTGACACAGGCTGCACCGGAACCGGAAAAGGTTTTCGATATGGTCGAACAGATGCCGACTTTCCCCGGTGGTCAACAGGAATTGATGGCTTACTTGGGTAAGAATATCAAATATCCGACTATTGCACAGGAGAATGGAACACAAGGTCGCGTTATTATACAGTTCGTTGTGGAACGTGATGGTTCTATCACTGATGTGCGTGTGGCTCGTGGCGTAGACCCTTATCTGGATAAGGAAGCTGTGCGTGTGGTAAAAAGTATGCCGAAATGGCTCCCTGGTAAACAGAATGGAAAAGCGGTACGTGTGAAATTCACCGTTCCGGTAATGTTTAGATTACAATAAAAGATGATGAAGAGACAATTTAGGCTGATAGGACTCGTAGCGTTGGTGGTGTTGAGTGCTTGTAACTCAAAATCGAAAGGGCCGACGGATACTTATTCTTCCGGTGTGGTATCTATTGCAGCGGATGAGAGTTTCGAACCTATCATACAAGAAGAGATAGAGGTGTTTGAAAACCTTTACCCTTTGGCCGGGATTGTTCCTCGCTACACAACTGAAGTGGAAGCGATTAATTTACTTCTGAAAGACAGTGTCCGGTTGGCTATTACAACCCGGACACTGACTAAGGAAGAAATGAATTCATTCCACAGCCGTAAATTTTTCCCTCGCGAGATAAAATTGGCTACGGATGGTCTGGCATTGATCGTGAATCGTGCTAATCCGGATTCTTTGTTGAGTGTACGTGATTTCCGTCGCATCCTCACCGGTGAGGTGAAAAACTGGAAAGAGGTAAATCCGGATTCTCGCTTGAAAGGGATTCAGGTGGTGTTCGATAATAAGAATTCCAGTACCGTACGTTTTGCAATGGACTCAATCTGTGGTGGAAAACCGTTGGCTGAAGGTAACGTCAGTGCCTTGAAAACCAACCAGCAGGTGATAGACTATGTAGTGAAGAATCCTGATGCCATGGGAGTTATTGGAGTAAACTGGCTGGGGAACCGCAGTGATACGACCAATCTTTCTTTTCGTGAAGAGATCAGAGTGATGGCAGTCAGTGCTGAAGATGTGGCAACTCCTGCGAACAGCTATAAGCCTTATCAGGCCTATCTGTTCTATGGTAATTATCCGCTGGCACGATCCATCTATGCATTACTGAACGATCCTCGCAGTGGGCTGCCCTGGGGATTTGCTTCTTTTATGACATCCGACAAGGGGCAGCGGATTATATTAAAATCCGGACTTGTTCCGGCTACACAGCCGGTGCGTATTGTCCACGTGAAAGACGAATAATAACTAAAATTAGAGACTATCATGAAACGAGTACAAATGTTTTTAGCTGGAGCGTTTATAGCAGTAGGGTCGCTCTGTGCGCAATCAACCGGTGCCGAATGGCAGGCGGAAGTTGCAAAATTGAAAGGAACTATTCAGACGAATCCGGCACAGGCTGCTGAAGAAGCCGAGCATCTGATTAAAGGAAAGAATAAAAAGAATGTGGAACTTTTGGTAGCTATCGGAAATGCGTATTTGGATGCTGATAAACTTCCCGAAGCGCAAGAATATGCAACTCTTGCCAGAAAAGCGAATGGTAAATCAGCCCTTGCTTCTGTATTGGAGGGAAATATCGCCATGAAACAGAAAAATGCGGGTCTCGCTTCCCAAAAATATGAAGAAGCGATTTATTTCGATCCGAAATGCACGGAAGCTTATCTGAAATATGCAGATGTTTATAAATCAGCCAATGCAAGTCTTGCTATTGAAAAGCTGAACCAATTGAAAGCCCTGGAACCGTCCAACACAGCCGTAGACAAAAAACTAGCCGAGATTTATTATTTAAAAAATGATTTTAGTAAAGCGGCAGAAGCTTATGCGAATTTTGCAATGGGGCCTACTGCTACGGAAGAAGATTTGGTGAAGTATGCGTTTGCTTTATTTTTAAACCATGATTTTGAGAAATCGCTCGAAGTGGCTAATATGGGATTGCAAAAGAATGCCCATCATGCTGCGTTCAACCGTTTGGCAATGTATAACTATACTGACTTGAAGCGTTTTGATGAAGCGATAAAGGCAGCGGACATCTTCTTCAATGAATGTGAAAAAGCCGATTATTCTTATTTGGATTATATGTATTATGGACACTTGCTGGAAAGTCTGAAAAAATATGATGATGCAGTAATACAATATGAGAAAGCGGTAAAGATGGATCCGACTAAGACGGATTTATATAAAAATATCTCTTCTGCTTACGAACAGAAGAATGATTATAAAAAAGCAATCAGTGCTTACCAGAAATATTATGCATCCCTTGATAAAGAAAAACAGACTCCGGACTTACAGTTTCAGGTTGGTAGACTTTATTACGGTGCTGGTATGCAACCTGATTCATTGACAATCACTGTTGAAGAACGCAAGCAGGCGTTGATGTCCGCCGATTCTGTTTTCCATGCAATTGCGGAAGCGGCACCGGACAGCTACTTGGGTAACTTCTGGAGAGCTCGTGCCAATTCAGCACTGGACCCTGAAACCACTCAAGGGCTTGCGAAACCTTTCTATGAGGAAGTGGCTGCTTTATTGGAAAGCAAAAACGATCCTCATTACAATTCAGCTTTGGTTGAATGTTACAGTTATCTTGGATATTACTATTTGTTAGCGATCGAGAATCCGGCATTGAAGGCCGAAGCAAAGGCTAATAAAGATAAATCCATAGAATACTGGAATAAAATTCTGGCTATAGACCCCGCTAATGCTACTGCTAAAAGGGCATTGGACGGCATCAAATAGTGAATAATTTTAGTTGTTTGTCGTGACAGGAGGAGTGGAGAGTGATCTTAGCTCCTCCTTTTTTTTGCACTTTTTTCTCCTTTTCTATTGGAATATTCAAAAGATTGTCTACATTTGCGGTGTACTATTACACTAATACACTAAGAAACATTGTTCATTAAACAGAAATGCTATGATTACAGTAGAAAATCTTTCATTTACTTATCGTAAATCGAAGCGTGCGGTATTACATGATTTTTCGCTTTCGTTCGAGTCCGGCAGGGTATATGGACTGTTGGGAAAGAATGGCGCGGGAAAGTCTACTCTTCTCTATCTGATGTCCGGGTTATTGACTCCTAAAAACGGCAAAGTGGTGTTTCACAATACAGATGTGCGCCGTCGGTTACCGGTTACTTTGCAGGATATGTTTTTAGTTCCTGAAGAGTTTGAATTACCTTCAGTCTCTCTGGTTAGCTATGTGGAGTTGAACAGTCCTTTTTATCCCCGTTTCAGCAAGGAGGAGATGATTAAATATCTCCATTATTTTGAAATGGATATAGATATTGATCTCGGATCACTTTCTATGGGACAGAAAAAGAAAGTATTCATGAGCTTTGCGCTTGCTACAAATACTTCTCTTTTGTTGATGGACGAGCCGACCAACGGACTGGATATTCCCGGTAAAAGTCAGTTCCGTAAGTTTATCGCATCGGGCATGTCGGATGATAAGACGATTGTAATTTCTACGCATCAGGTTCGTGACATTGATAAGGTGCTCGACCATGTATTGATTATGGATGACAGCCGTGTGTTGCTGGATGAATCTACAAGTAATATTTGCGACAAACTTTTCTTTGTGGAGAGTGACAATCGGGAATTGGCGAAAAATGCTCTTTTCGCAATTCCTACTATCCAGGGGAATTACCTGATACTTCCTAACGAAGAACAGGAAGAATCGGAATTAAACTTGGAACTTCTTTTTAATGCTACGTTGGCTGCTCCTGAAGAGATAGCCCGATTGTTTCACACTCAAAAATAAAAGACGATGATAAAAGATACTTTTTTCAGTTTGCCTCGTTTTATGAATCTTTGCCGTAAGGAGATGGTAGAGAATTGGAGATCGAATGTGCTTCGTATGGTGTTGATGTATGGAGTGATGGCAGTGGTATTGGTTTGGAACGGATATTTTCAATACAGGTATCACGATTCTGCTTATTTTATTCGTCATACAAATGCAAATGCAAATGCCGATCCTGCATGGGGATTTATATTGATGGCTTTTTTGTGGTTTCTATTTGTTTTCGGGTGCTTAAGTGCATCGCTGGTGATGGAGAAGATGAAGAATAAGACTAGTCGGCTATCCACATTAATGACACCGTCCACTCCTTTCGAGAAGTTTTTTTCCCGTTGGCTGGTATCAACTATCGTATTTTTAGTTGTTTTTTTGATTGCTTTTAAATTGGCTGATTATACAAGAGTAATGGTTTATTCGCTTATCTATCCGGAGGTAAAAGAGGTGATACTCCCTGTCAATCTGGGAGATTTAGTCGGTAGCGGGAAACGGTGGTTTTTATTCAATGAAACGTATCAGTTGATATTAGTCCTTTCTATATATTGCTTTGTGCAGTCATTGTTCGTATTAGGTAGTTCTGTTTGGCCGAAGAACTCTTTTCTTAAAACTTTTGTTTCGGTTACAATCATTGTTCTGATTTATGTATTGATGGGAATGTTGACGGGTAATATGCTATTTCATGGAAACAACAATAAAGATTACGGCTATATTTTTTCTTCTTTCACGGAGCAACAAGTTTTCACCCTGGGAACCATAGCCTTTATGTTTTTTGCATTGGTTAATTGGGTACTTGCCTTTTTCCGTTTTAAGGAGTCCGAGATTATTCAACGTATGTAATACTCTAGCCTATGAATTTTAAAGAAAGTAAAGCTATTTATCTGCAGATCGCTGATAGGATCTGTGATGAGATACTTCTGGGGCAATTTGGGGAAGAGGAACGCATCCCTTCTGTCAGAGAATATGCCGCTATTGTGGAAGTAAATGCCAATACAGTGATGCGCTCATTTGATTATCTCCAGTCACAGAATATTATTTATAATAAACGCGGCATTGGTTATTTTGTCTCTACCGGTGCAAGGGAACTGATTCATTCTTTGCGGAAGAATACTTTTTTGAAAGAAGAACTGGATTATTTTTTCAAGCAGATTAAGACACTGGATATTCCTATCAAAGAGATAACTGATATGTACCGGGAATTTTGTAAAAAAGAAAAGTAAAACAAATATTATGAAACGTACAACTTATATATTAATTGGGCTTTTTGTAGCCGGACTTTGTGTGCTGGTAGGCGGAATGTTTGTGATGTATTGTCTGGGGAGGCCGCATTTTTCCAATCAAATAAATCTGCAAGGAGAGCAGCTAACCAAAGAAATCCCGGCTTGCCGGGTAATATGGCTTGCTCAAACGGAGATGAATACAGAAGAATGTAGTGTCTGGCTGGCAAATTCTTTTTTGCGAGTGCTGCCTTCAAAAGGAGAGAAAAATGAATTTTCCTGTTCGCAGAAAGTAAATGACTATCTGAAAATGACCGTCATGGGGGATACGTTGAAAATTCTTTTGGACTATCCGCTGGATAAACTCCTGCAAGAGTTAAAGGAATCCAGATATGTGGCGATGATAACGGGAGACATGCAACTGAATCTGACGCAAGAAGTGGAATGTGTTGTAAATGATATTTATATGCAAAAGATTGTTCTTAAAAATTTGACAAAGGATTCTCTTTCCATTAATACTTCTAATTCTATGCAAGTGGATTCGTGCGATTTTAGAGCTTTGCATGTTGCCAGGAGTGGCAGGAATGTGGAATTTCAGAGTGGTAAGATCAATAATCTGCATTTGAATCTGAATATGATGGATAATTGGTCTGTAAATGTGCAAGAATGCCGGATTGATACGGAATACTTGACAGGTCACAATGGGAATGTGAAACTTCAAAAAGGAGAGTGCAAACGTATGTTTTGGATTCCTGAAAAGGATGATGCCAAATTACAGGTAACTTTGACCGAAAAAGCCTGTGTGACGATGATAGAATAAACTGGCATATAGATTAAAAAAGGAGTAAAGATGTATTTATCATATTTTACTCCTTTTTTATATGGTTATTACAATGCTTTTGTCAGAGTGAAGCAATCGATATCCGGTGCCCAGTTGTAACTATTACCCATGTGAATGGTGTTATATCCTGCTTTTAGTTCAACGGGAACTGTGATTTTGTTATGGTTATTATCCTCTCCCAAAGAATCTATTTTGGTAATAATGCCGTTGACATCCAGTTCTATTTGGCGTCCTTTACCGTATGAGTAATGGATAGTCATGTTGTAGCGTCCGCCATCTCCGCTATACACTTCCTTCCATTCGGCATAATTTTCCGGTTGTCCACCCAGGAAACCTACTTTCATTTTGCCGGAAGCTTCTTTGTCATTGGCATAAAGAATACCTTTAGGATTTTTACCTAGGTCGTTGAAAAGAGGCAAGTAAGCCCATTCTGCTTCGTACAGAGTCGGTTCCAGACGTGTTTCGCCTTCCATGCGGAGGAACATGGCACTGTGTGCCGGAAGCGTTTGTTCGAATGTGCCGGAGAAGCTGCCTAAATCTTTATGTTTTACGAGATCACGTACTTTTACATTTCCTCCAAATTCCAATGAAGAGAACGGGACGGAGAAACTGCATACGGTATCGGAAGGATTGTAGAGAGCCACAGCACGTACGTTTCCACGTTTCTGTTCAATATCTTTCACGAGTACATAACCTTCATTTTCATGTTGCGCTACGTATGCTTGCAAACCCAGCGGGTCTTGGTTGAGGGCAATCAATTCTTTGTTTTTCAGCAGTTCGAGAGAAGACTCCGGTATGTTTTCCAGGTTACATCCGATAAGCAAAGGAGAGCTCATGATACACCATAAACCGAAATGAGCTTCTTCTTCTGTCGGGGTAAGACCTTGGCCGCCCACTTTGCTGTCGTTACGGAATCCGATAACCATCATGTCCATGTCATTGTAATGTCCGTTGCCGGCATAGGCAGACAGGTAAAGATTCTTGCCGACTACATATCTTAATGAGCCCCAATGTGCGTTAATATCACCGCTGATACGCCAGGAGGTTGCTGCGTCTTTGGCCCAAGTGCCCGGGAAGGCCCATCGGCAGATATTGATGGAAGCATCTTTGTTCACTTTGTCTATACTGTTCCGGATTGAAGTGTAGCGTTCCTTTTCATTAAGTCCCAGCGCATCTCCTCCGCAATAGTCAATTTTGATAAAGTCGAAACCCCAGTCGCCAAAGTATAATTGGGCGTCTTGTGGTTCATGCCCGTAGATACCAGCTCCTATACCTGCAGTGTCATTGTCCCACATGGAACCGCACGTACTATTACCCGCATCGGTATAAAGGCCGGCTTTCATTCCCAGGCTGTGAATATGATCCGCCACCGGTTTCATGCCGTTCGGAAACCGTTTTTCATTTGCAAGCATTATTCCGTTGTCGTCACGTTTTCCGAAATAGCCATCATCAACATTGACATAATGATATCCGACATCTTTCAGACCTTTTTCGACCATTAGGTCAGCCTGGTGTTTGATAATGTCTTCACTGATGTCTACACGAAACGCATTCCATGAACTCCATCCCATGATAGGAGGATTGACTGCCTTTTCATTTTCCGAAAGAGTGGTTTGAGTCTTTGTACAACTGATGCACATAAAAGAAGCTACTGCTACTGTAAAGAGATAAATCCTGTTTCTCATGATATAATAGGTTGGTGTTTTTTTTGCATAGCCGTCCCGATTTCGTCCCGGCGACTAAATAAAATTAAAGGGTAACTTACTGTAATCCAGAAAGCTACCCTTTATCTTGTCGGAATGAGGCGACTCGAACGCCCGACCCCTACGTCCCGAACGTAGTGCGCTACCAACTGCGCTACATTCCGATTGCTTAAGAAGTGGTGCCACCAGGAATCGAACCGGGGACACAAGGATTTTCAGTCCTTTGCTCTACCAACTGAGCTATGGCACCTTTCTCGTTTGCGGGTGCAAAGATAAGTATATTTTTTAATACCGCAATAACTTCGCGGGAAAATTTCGCCAAATTCTGACCGATGAAAATATTAATGAATTTTTGTTAGAATAAATATGTAGATAACTCACTATTTATGCAACATATTTTATAAATTTACGCACTGAAACTATCAAAACATTATAAACACTCTAATCCTATGTCATCACTGGCAATTATTATTGTAGTAGTTCTATCAGCTACCCTCATTTATGTGTGGGCAAAGTGCCAGTCACTTCAAAAAGAGGTACATTCGAAAGAAAATAAAGAGAATGAACTTAAGAAGTTGGCTTTGGTTTTGCAGAACATCAATGCCTACTTCTTATTGATTGACAAGGATTTTGTAGTCTGTGACACCAATTATTATTCTTTGAACCGTCTGCCTGTTCAGGTAGGTGGAGTTACAAAAAGAGTGGGGGATTTGTTGCATTGTAGAAACGCGATAGCAGCCGGTGAATGTGGTCAGCACGAACAGTGTAAACTATGTTGTATTCGTGCGTCTATCGGTAAGGCTTTTTATAAGAAAGCAAGTTTTAAGAATCTGGAAGCTTCGATGAAGTTGTTGAGTGAGGATGAAATGACAGTGACTCCTTGCGATGTATCAGTATCGGGTACTTATTTGAATATTCATGGCCAAGATTATATGGTGTTGACTGTTTATGATGTGACAGAACTGAAAAATGTGCAAAGGTTACTGACCATTGAAAAAGAACATTCCATCTCTGCCGAGAAATTGAAATCTGCCTTCATTGCTAATATGAGTCACGAAGTTCGTACACCGCTCAATGCTATTGTCGGATTTTCCGGTTTGATGGTGTCGGCTTCCGGCGAAGAGGAAAGAAAAATGTATGCTGATATTCTCGCAGAGAATAATGAACGATTGTTGCGCCTGGTGAATGATATTTTCGATCTTTCTCAAATAGAATCCGGGACGGTAGATTTCGTATATAAGGAGTTTGATGCCAATGATTTGTTGAGAGAATTGGATGGAATATTTAAGGCGAAATTGAATAACTCGCCGGTGGAATTGATTTGTGAGGCGCATGTGCAACCTATTATGATGTATTCGGAACGAGAACGTATCATTCAGGTATTGTCTAACCTCTTACATAATGCGATGAAATTTACTGCGTCGGGTGAAATCCGTTTCGGGTGCCGTTTGGAAGGAATGGAAGAAGTTTACTTTTTTGTGTCCGACACAGGCATTGGTATACCGGAAGAAGACCAGAAAAAGATATTCTCACGTTTCATAAAACTCGACCGTGAAATGCAGGGAACGGGACTTGGGCTGACTCTTTCGCAAACGATTATCCAAAATCTGGGTGGAAACCTCGAACTCGATTCGAAGGTCAACCGGGGATCTACTTTCAGCTTTGTGTTGCCGAGGGTGATTAAGCCGGAATTGATTAAGCCACAACCATAAAGTAAATCGCCCTTACTACAGTTGTAAAGTGTATCTCAAAAGTGTTAAATCTGACTTTTGGAGATGCTTCACTTGACTGTAGTGAGGGTGATTTTATAAATTCAAGGCTTTTCGAATTGTCTTGAACTTCTTAATGAACAGGATGAATGTTTAGTCTTTACGACTTAGGTGCATCCTTATCTTTGTCTCCGGTTCCCGGAGATGCTTTGCTGGCAGAGGAACTTCCGAAGGAAGCTGAACCGGAGGATGCTGTGCCTGAAGTTGCTGCATTAGAAGCGGTTGCACCGGGGGTAGCTGTGCTTGCCCCAGTTGTTCCTCCTGTGTGTGCAGAAGTTGCATTAGCAGGACGCGGAGCATTAACGCTGCTTGCACTAACATTTGCAGTGGCAGGTTGAGCCTGAACTTCCCAATGGAACGGTTCGAAATTGGAATTAGGATCTACCCAAGACGGTTTCTTGGAAGCGTAGATAATAAACGGAGCAACGACAACGATAATTGCACCGATAATTAGTACGGAGAACCAAACGGTGTTGCTACCGGTAGAAATCTGGCTGGGCGGGATGAAGCTAAGAATAAAGGCAAGTAATGATCCGCAGAAGCCAAGACCGCCAACAAACCACATCAGGCCGTTGCCGGATTTACCGATACGGAACGGACGGTTGAGTTTCTTCATCTTATAACGCAATGCGATAGCTCCGGAGAACATCAACAGGTACATAATCAGATAAAGAATAACTGTCAGCTGTGACAGAATTTGATAGAAACTCTGTACGGAAGGCATAACAACAAACAACAAACTTAATACGGTTACAGCGATACCCTGTACGAACAAGATATTCTTTTGTACACCCAGCTTGTTTGTTTTCTGGAAGAACGGAGGCATATAACCGGCTTTACCTACGGCAAATATACCTTTGGACGGACCGGCAACCCATGTCAATACACCAGCCAATACACCGAAAGCAAGAGCGACCGCAATGATTGGTGACAACCAGGAAGCATGAATATATTTGAAATAGTTGTCGAAACCGACGAGCAGGCTTTGAGTCAGGTTGATGTCTTTAGCAGGGATAATCACACCTAATGCGAAAGTACCCAAAACGAAGATCAACACTGTGATAAGCGCACCAATAAATACGGCTTTCGGATAGTTTTTAGAAGGGTTATCTACGTCTTTTACGTGGATACCGCCCATTTCCATACCGGCATAAAACAAGAAGATACTGGCAGCAAGAACGACATTATCGAAGTTGGTAAAGTCGGGGAAGAAGCTACTGTTGAAATCCATATTGGAATGTCCGCCCGTTGCCAGGTAAATGATTCCTAAGATAATCAACAATCCGGCCGGGATAATGGTACCGACCATACCACCGATTTTGGCTACTTTACCTACCCAGCTCATACCTTTCAGGGAGATGAAAGTGGCCAGCCAATAGATGATAAGTACGACGACGAGCGTATAATACTTATTGTTTGCCAGTGACATGTCATGTACGTCATTCATTCCGATGAAAGCGATAGATACGGCACCAAACGTCAATACTGTCGGATACCAGATCGTACTTTCGATCCATTGCACCCAGATGGCGAGGAATCCCAGTTTCTTGCCGTAGGCCTCGCCTACCCACCGGAATACACCACCCTGCTTATCCTGAAACATTGCTGCCAACTCGGCTGCAACGAGCGATGTAGGGATTAGAAAGACAATAGCTGCAAAAAGATAATAGAAGGCCGAACTCATTCCGTATACGGCCTCGGCTGGTAGTCCACGCAAGGATACTACTGCCGTAACATTCATGATAGCAAGGGTAAACACACCCAGCTTCACTGCATTTTTAATATTTGCCATAAGTTAAGGTTTTAAGTGAAAAATATTTTAAAGTCAGTGTTATAACAACATTTTGCGCGAGATGTTTCCGCAATCTCTTTCAAAGTTCGTTAATTAACATCGCCGGAACGGGATATTGCAACCCCCGATTTACCTGTTTCGGAACAATTACTTTTCTCGATTGTTTCTAAACAATCTAAATTATATATGAACCATTTTATTATAAACTAAGTAGTTATGAAATCAGCGTTTTCAGATTTTATTTCCGGGAAAAAGGGGATTTATGGTATTCTTCACATTATTATATTAATAATGTCTCTTTTTCTGGTTATCAGTATCTCGGTGGATACTTTTAAGGGAATTCCGTTCTATACACAGTCTTCTTACATGAAGGTACAGCTATGTATCTGCCTTTGGTTTCTTTTCGATTTTGTGTTGGAGTTCTTTTTGGCAAAACATAAAGGACGCTATCTGCGGACACACTTTATCTTTTTATTGGTGGCTATCCCTTATCAGAATATCATCGCATATTATGGATGGACGTTTTCGGATGAGATTACCTACCTGCTTCGTTTCATTCCTTTATTAAGAGGAGGATATGCGCTTGCTATTGTGGTCGGCTGGCTGACTTACAACCGGGCTTCGAGCCTGTTTGTCTCTTATCTGACGATGTTGCTGGCAACAGTTTATTTCTCCAGTCTGGCATTTTTTGTGCTCGAGCATCGGGTAAATCCATTGGTGAATGATTATGGAGATGCCTTGTGGTGGGCTTTTATGGATGTTACTACCGTGGGGTCGAATATTATAGCGCAGACCGTGACCGGACGCGTGCTTTCCGTTTTGCTGGCTGCCTTGGGTATGATGATGTTTCCTATCTTTACGGTTTATATTACAAATCTGATTCAACAATCCAACAAGCGTAGAAAGCAATATTACGAAGAGGAGGAACAACAGAAAAAGGCTTCCGCCCAAAAGGAATCGGCAGAAAAAGCTGTCGTACAGAAGGTTAATACATAATATGCTTGTGTGGCGGATAAAAACAGATAGAATGAGAGAAATTGTAATGTGTTGAAAATCAGCTTAGAAATACTTTTCTTAATAGTATTATTACTTTTCTTTATAAGCATGGAAGGAAAAGGGGAGGAAAAGTGGAATAACTTTCTATCTTTGTAGAAAAGAGACAGAGGCAAACAGTTGTTAGTTGCTGTCTCTAAATGAAGAAGTTCCACCTTATCCGAGTGAATAATAGTGACACTGATATACTCATTTTAATAACTGGAGTTGCATAGGGGTAAATTTAATTTGTTGTATTTGATAATTAATACCGTTTGTATTGAAAACACTGGTGGGGAGTCAAGCGGGAAATCAATGGGATAAGGAGGAATAGAAAAAGGTTACTATCGGGAGATAGTAACCTTTACCTACTTATAAAAGAGATCGAGAGAGAGTTTTAGTCAACAACGGTGATATGGTTGTTGCTAAACACATTTAATTCCAGCTTGTTCATGATGTATTGAATAGCTAACTGCGCTTTCACGGAGTTGCCCGATCCATCCAAAGGAGGAGCAAAGGCGGCAATACCGAACTGTCCGGGCAGTACCCCCATCACACCACCGCCTACACCTGTCTTGGCAGGAATACCGGAAGTGTACATCCAGTCGCCGGTATGTTCATAGAAACCTACTGCGGCAATCATGGCAGTGATTTTAGGAGCCAGCGTGGCATCAAAAACTTCTTTCTTAGTCACCGGATTTACACCACCGTTGGCGATTGTGCCGGCTGCAATGGAAAGCTGCAATGCAGTCACTCCTAATGAGCACTGACGGGTGTAGAGGTCTAATGACATATCCGGATCATCATAAATCCGATTATAATTTTTCAGCAACCATGCGATAGAACGGTTGTTGAAGTTGGTATCCGATTCGGACTTGTACAATTCATCAATCAACTGTGGGGCGCTGCCGCATAAATCGGTCACGTTTCCTACGATGGCATCCCATTTCTTGGCAGAGTCGCCAATGGGCTGCACCATGCTGCAGGCGGAGATGGCTCCGGCGTTTACCAGCGGAGTAGACGGATGGTCGTTCTCCAGCAAGATGGCGATAATTGAATTGAAAGGTAAGCCTGTTGCATCGGCTCCAATCTTGTCCAGGATTTCTTTGGCACCATATTGGCGCAGTGCCAGAATAGCCGTATGTACTTTGGATACGGATTCTATACCGAAGCGGTAGTCAGTATCTCCCACATGGATGGTCTGCCCGTTGAGCAGGCAGACACTGATTCCAAAGAGATCTTTGTTGACATTTGCCAGGTAGGGGATATAGTCGGCGTTCTTGCCGCCGGTATTAGTCTTTACCTGATCGTATGCCTCCTGTACCACTTCTTTCAATTGAGCGAGTGTTACTTTTTTATCCATAGATCTTTCTTATTTTTTTACGGTTTTACGACGACCACCATGGTTGAACATCTTAGCTTCTACTGGAAGATTCTTTTCTTGAGCCATACGGGTAGGGGTAGGATATTCCAGTTTTTCCAGTTCGGCGATAGCGTTGTTGATGTCGCCCAGTAGCATATCTGCCATATCGCGGCTGAATCCCTGGCGGACAACGACACGCATCACTACATAATCTTCCAGTTTGGAAGGCAAGGTGTAAGCAGGAACCATCCAACCGTGTTGAGACAGTTTGTCTTGCAAATCGTACAAAGTCCATTTGGCGTTCTTTGCATATTCCGGTTTCAGATACCAGATGAATAATGGGTTCACAACATCTTCAGAGTAGTTGACAAACGGAACCATCTTGGCTATTTCGCTGTGGATATATTTAGCAATTTGCAGGGAGTTGTACTGTACTTCTTTGTATCCTTGGAATCCTAAACGGATGAATTGATAATATTGTCCCAGGATTTGTGCAGCCGGACGGGAGAAGTTCAAACCTACCTGTGTAATGTTGGCACCCAGATAATTCACGCTGAATGACATTTCTTCGGGCAGATATTCTTTGCCTTTCCAGCAAACCCATCCGAGTCCCGGATATACCAAACCAAACTTATGGCCGGATACGCTGATAGAAAGTACCCATTTCAAACGGAAGTCCCATTTCTTTTCCGGATACAGGAACGGAAGGATGAAACCACCACTGGCGGCATCTACGTGGATAGGAATGTCATAACCGGTCTTGGCATTGTAAGCATCCAGTGCTTTGTCCAATGCTTCGACGTCATCATTCAGTCCAGTCCATGTAACACCTTGGATAGGCACGATACAGATGGTGTTTTCATCACACATTTTCAAAGCTTCTTCGGGGTCAAGAGTGGTTTTTTCGAGTGTCAAAGGCACTTCACGCATTTCAATCTGCCACAACTGTGCAAACTTTTCCCAAACAACCTGGAAACCTGTAGAAATAACAAAGTTTGGTTTATCAAACGGTTTGCCCTGTGCTTGTCTTTTCTTGCGCCAACGCAACCAGGCAGCTACACCACCCAACATACATGCTTCTGAAGAACCGATAGCCAAAGCACCGGTTTTCCAGGTATCTTTTTCAGGAGAGTTCCACAAGTTGGCAACGATGTTGATACATTTACCGTTCATCACTGCGATACGCGGATATTCTGTTTCATCAATGTAGTTGATGTTAATGGCCTCATTCATCAGCTTAGTGGCGTATTCATCCATATAAGTAGTCACGAAAGTAGCCAGATTCAAACGTGGTTGGGTTTGAGCAAATGTTTCATCTTTCACCATTTGATAGGCGACTTCAGGAGTAGTAGGTCCATCAGGTATTTTCTCTACCGGAGAGGGTTGTAACATTCTGTCTGAACCAAATACATCGGTTTTTGCATCACCTTTTCTGAAATTTAAATCTTCCATACTAATTTGTTTTTTTAAAGGTTTAGGGCGATGGGGATTTTCCCCGTCGAATTTCCCACAACAACAGCAGATAGTTTTGAAAGTTTCCGGGTTTTACATTATTTGGCGTTTATTAAGGAGGAGGACGTCCTTATTGAAACGGGCCTATTCACCACGGAGGACGCAGAGGACACAAAGGTGAATCTTGGTCATTTCTGTACTGAAATGAGCTAAATGGGGATATTCAGTAAATGTTCCTCTTTCTAAAAAATCAAGAGAAAAGCTTTGCT
>NZ_QTLK01000042.1:0-22461 GCF_003602705.1 Bacteroides sp. AM16-13 | reverse complement strand
ATTGAAACCTACCGTCCGAAAGGACGGCAAGGCGCGATGTGCTTAGCCTGTGGAACCGGTAAGACGCTGATAATGTGCATCGCCGCGCATGAGATGAAGCGTCTGAATTTGGCACACAAGCCGATGATTATCGGGCTGAAAGCCAACGTTGCGGAGATTGCAGCCACCTATCAGGCGGCATATCCCAACGCACGTATTCTGTACGCTTCGGAGAAGGACTTTTCGACCGCCAACCGTGTGCGCTTCTTCAATAATATAAAGAACAACGACTACGATTGCGTCATCATGTCGCACGACCAGTTCGGCAAGATACCGCAGTCGCCGGAATTGCAGCAGCGCATCCTGCAAGCAGAGCTTGACACGGTGGAGGAAAACCTCGAAGTGCTACGGCAGCAGGGAAAGAACGTGTCGCGGGCGATGCTGAAAGGATTGGAGAAGCGCAAGCACAACCTTGAAGCGAAGCTGGAGAAGGTGGAACACGCCATAAAGTCACGCACGGACGACGTGGTGGATTTCAAGCAGATGGGCATCGACCACATCTTCATAGATGAGAGCCACCAGTTCAAGAATCTGACTTTCAACACGCGCCACGACCGTGTGGCGGGATTGGGAAACAGCGAGGGAAGCCAGAAGGCACTTAACATGCTCTTTGCCATACGCACCATACAGGAGCGCACAGGAAAAGACTTGGGTGCGACCTTCCTCTCCGGCACGACTATCAGCAACTCACTGACTGAATTGTACCTGCTGTTCAAGTACCTGCGCCCGAAGGAGCTGGAACGGCAGGACATAAGGTGTTTCGACGCTTGGGCGGCGATATTTGCCAAGAAGACGACGGATTTTGAATTTAACGTGACGAACAATGTGGTCCAGAAGGAGCGTTTCCGCTACTTCATCAAAGTGCCGGAGCTTGCCGCCTTCTATAATGAAATCACGGACTACCGCACGGCGGAGGATGTGGGCGTTGACCGTCCTGCCAAGAACGAGAT
The DNA here is from genome assembly GCF_003602705.1 of Bacteroides sp. AM16-13. Lineage (NCBI taxonomy): Bacteria > Pseudomonadati > Bacteroidota > Bacteroidia > Bacteroidales > Bacteroidaceae > Bacteroides > Bacteroides sp. AM16-13. The sequence continues at coordinate 21,472 of NZ_QTLK01000042.1, read as the reverse complement.
ACTGCACCATATACCGCCCACGCCGGAACAGGAGGACTTCATACAGAAACTGATGCAGTTCGCCAAGACGGGCGATGCCACCTTGTTGGGCAGGCTGCCGCTTTCGGAAACGGAAGAAAAGGCGAAGATGCTCATCGCCACGGACTATGCCCGGAAAATGGCACTCGACATGCGCATGATAGACCCGAATTACGAAGATCATCCCGACAACAAAGCGAGTCACTGTGCCAAGATGATCGCGGAGTATTATCAAAAATACGACGCCCAGAAAGGCACGCAGTTCGTTTTCTCTGATTTGGGGACATACCAGCCGGGCGACGGGTGGAACGTCTATTCGGAAATCAAGCGCAAACTGACGGAGGACTACGGTATACCGCCAAGCGAGGTGCGCTTCATTCAGGAGTGCAAGACCGACAAGGCGCGGAAGGCGGTGATAGACGCCATGAACGCCGGGACGGTGCGTGTGCTGTTCGGCTCTACCTCTATGCTCGGAACGGGTGTGAACGCCCAGAAACGGTGTGTGGCTATCCATCATCTCGATACGCCGTGGCGACCGTCCGACTTGCAACAGCGTGACGGACGCGGAGTTAGGGCAGGTAATGAGATTGCCAAACATTTCGCCGGGAACAACGTGGATGTAATCATCTACGCGGTGGAGAAGTCACTGGACAGCTACAAGTTCAACCTCCTGCACTGCAAGCAGACTTTCATAAGCCAGCTCAAAAGCGGTGCGATGGGTGCGCGTACCATCGACGAGGGGGCAATGGACGAAAAATCGGGCATGAATTTCTCGGAATACATGGCGTTGCTCTCCGGCAATACCGACCTGTTGGACAAGGCGAAACTGGAAAAGCGGATCGCATCGCTCGAAGGGGAACGCAAGTCGTTCAACAAGGGCAAGCGTGATTCGGAGTTCAAGCTGGAGTCAAAGACCGGCGAGTTGCGCAACAACACGGCTTTCATAGATGCCATGACGGAGGACTGGAACCGCTTCCTGTCGGTGGTGCAGACCGACAAGGAGGGCAACCGCCTTAATATAATAAAGGTGGACGGAGTGGATTCCGCCGATGAGAAGGTCATCGGAAAGCGTTTGCAGGAGATAGCCAAGAATGCCACGACCGGAGGGTTGTACACGCAGGTCGGTGAACTTTACGGTTTTCCGATAAAGGTGGTGAGCGAAAGGATACTCAAAGAGGGATTGGAGTTCACCGACAACCGCTTCGTGGTCGAGGGGAACTACAAGTACACCTACAACAACGGGCATCTGGCGATGGCTGACCCGTTGGCCGCCGCCCGCAACTTCCTCAACGCGATGGAGAGGATACCCTCCATCATCGACCAGTACAAGGCGAAGAACGAGGTGCTGGAGATGGAGATACCGCAGTTACAGGAGATAGCGGGTAAGGTGTGGAAGAAGGAGGACGAGCTGAAGCAGTTGAAGTCCGAACTTGCCGCCCTTGACCGAAAAATTCAGCTGGAGCTTGCGCCACCCACGCCCGAAGTCGCAGAAAAGGAGAATGAAGGGCAACAGCTCAAGCCGGAAGCGGAAGATGTGAGGAACAGGCAGGCGCAATATCCCGAAAATGCACCGCCGCAGATACGCAGTCCGGCGGATAGTATCGTTGCCAACCATGTCATAATCGGGCGTCCGGGACTGTATGCCAAGGAGGAAACCCGGTCCAAAGGATTGAAAATATAACCTAAGGAATTTTATCTGAAGTATTAATAAGGGCTATCCCAAAAGGTCTAAAAGTAAATTTTATCCTTTCTGCAAGTATCTATAGGATGGCAACTGCATTTTTTTCTTTTTGGGCAGCCCTTATTAAAATTTATTCTTATTTTAGGTTATATACATTCATGTCCATTTATGTAAAAAATTCCTGCTGACCTTGTTTATGTCTTGTCAGTCACCATTTGCAAAACCATATTTGACCCTCAAAGAGGCTGAATTTGATAAGTAACTTGCTACATACTCATAATAAGGAGCTAAATAGAACACGAATGGGAAATACACAAATGCTAAACTAAAGAAGATATTGGCCAAAATAAACGCTATACCGAGAGAGAAACTTGATTTTTCAACTTCCTAAAACGGTGTTGTTCAAACATTTCTACTTATTTGTACTTGCCAGTTGAACCTACGCTTCCCTAATAAAATGTCTATGGTAAAAAGTTAAAAAATCCTCCCACTTTTGTTAGATATATTTTTTTGTGTAATTTTGTAATCGTTATGCGGCAGTAATAATATACATATTAATACGAGTTAGTAATCCTGTAGTTCTCATATGCTACGAGGAGGTATTAAAAGGTGCGTTTCGACAATGCATCTACTGTAGTATATTATTGCTTAATCCAAATGAATATTATAAATTTAGGAATTCTTGCTCACATTGATGCAGGAAAAACTTCCGTAACCGAGAATCTGCTGTTTGCCAGTGGAGCAACGGAAAAGTGCGGCCGTGTGGATAATGGTGACACCATAACGGACTCTATGGATATAGAGAAACGTAGAGGAATTACTGTCCGGGCTTCTACGACATCTATTATCTGGAATGGAGTGAAATGCAATATCATTGACACTCCGGGACACATGGATTTTATTGCGGAAGTGGAGCGGACATTCAAAATGCTTGATGGAGCAGTCCTCATCTTATCCGCAAAGGAAGGCATACAAGCGCAGACAAAGTTGCTGTTCAGTACTTTACAAAAGCTGCAAATCCCGACAATTATATTTATCAATAAGATTGACCGTGCCGGTGTGAATTTGGAGCGTTTGTATATGGATATAAAAACAAATCTGTCGCAAGATGTCCTGTTTATGCAAACTGTTGTCGATGGATCGGTTTATCCGGTTTGCTCCCAAACATATATAAAGGAAGAATACAAAGAATTTGTATGCAACCATGACGACGATATATTAGAACGATATTTGGCGGATAGCGAAATTTCACCGGCTGATTATTGGAATACGATAATCGCTCTTGTGGCAAAAGCCAAAGTCTATCCGGTGCTACATGGATCAGCAATGTTCAATATCGGTATCAATGAGTTGTTGGACGCCATTTCTTCTTTTATACTTCCTCCGGCATCAGTCTCAAACAGACTTTCAGCTTATCTCTATAAGATAGAGCATGACCCCAAAGGGCATAAAAGAAGTTTTCTTAAAATAATTGACGGAAGTCTGAGACTTCGAGACGTTGTAAGAATCAACGATTCGGAAAAATTCATCAAGATTAAAAATCTAAAGACTATTTATCAGGGCAGAGAGATAAATGTTGATGAAGTGGGTGCCAATGATATCGCGATTGTAGAAGATATAGAAGATTTTCGAATCGGAGATTATTTAGGTGCTAAACCTTGTTTGATTCAAGGATTATCTCATCAGCATCCCGCTCTCAAATCCTCCGTCCGGCCAAATAAGCCCGAAGAGAGAAGCAAGGTGATATCCGCTCTGAATACATTGTGGATTGAAGACCCGTCTTTGTCCTTTTCCATAAACTCATATAGTGATGAATTGGAAATCTCGTTATATGGTTTGACCCAAAAGGAAATCATACAGACATTGCTGGAAGAACGATTTTCCGTAAAGGTCCATTTTGATGAGATCAAGACTATCTACAAAGAACGACCTATAAAAAAGGTCAATAAGATTATTCAGATCGAAGTACCACCCAACCCTTACTGGGCCACAATAGGGCTGACTCTTGAACCCTTACCGTTAGGGGCAGGGTTGCAAATCGAAAGTGACATCTCCTATGGTTATCTGAACCATTCTTTTCAAAATGCCGTTTTTGAAGGGATTCGTATGTCTTGCCAATCTGGTTTACATGGATGGGAAGTGACAGATCTGAAAGTAACTTTTACTCAAGCCGAGTATTATAGCCCGGTAAGTACACCTGCTGATTTCAGACAGCTGACCCCTTATGTCTTCAGGCTGGCTTTGCAACAGTCAGGTGTGGACATTCTCGAACCGATGCTCTGTTTTGAGTTGCAGATACCCCAAGTAGCGAGTTCCAAAGCTATTACAGATTTGCAAAAACTGATGTCTGAGATTGAAGACATCAGTTGTAATAATGAGTGGTGTCATATTAAAGGGAAAGTTCCATTAAATACAAGTAAAGACTATGCCTCAGAAGTAAGTTCGTACACTAAGGGCTTAGGCATTTTTATGGTTAAGCCATGTGGGTATCAAATAACAAAAGACGGTTATTCTGATAATATCCGCATGAACGAAAAAGATAAACTTTTATTCATGTTCCAAAAATCAATGTCATTAAAATAATGGAGCGGTCAGGAAATTTCTATAAGGCAATACGGTTGGGATATATACTTATCTCCATTCTTATCGGATGTATGGCATATAATAGCCTCTATGAATGGCAGGAGATAGAAGCATTAGAACTTGGCAATAAAAAAATAGACGAGCTCCGAAAAGAAATAAACAATATCAATATTCAAATGATAAAATTTTCTCTATTGGGTGAAACAATACTGGAATGGAACGATAAAGATATCGAGCATTACCATGCACGGCGTATGGCAATGGACAGTATGCTCTGCCGTTTCAAGGCCACCTATCCAGCAGAGCGCATCGATAGTGTGCGCAGTCTTTTAGAGGATAAGGAACGACAGATGTTCCAGATAGTCCGGTTAATGGATGAACAACAATCTATTAACAAGAAGATAGCCAATCAAATTCCGGTTATTGTACAGAAAAGTGTGCAGGAACAGTCCAAAAAGCCAAAACGAAAAGGTTTCTTAGGCATATTCGGCAAAAAAAAGGAAGTAACTCCAGCAGTATCAACCACTATCCTTCATTCGGTCAATAGAAACGTAATCAGCGAACAGAAAGTGCAGGATCGCCAATTGTCGGAACAAGCCGACAGCCTTGCAGCTCGTAATGCAGAACTTAACAGACAACTGCAAGAATTGATTTGCCAAATAGAAGAAAAGGTACAAACCGAACTGCAAAGCCGGGAAAACGAAATAGTTGCCATGCGTGAAAAGTCATTTATGCAAGTAGGCGGTTTAATGGGATTCGTTCTTCTATTGTTGTTAATTTCCTACATCATCATACATCGTGATGCAAAAAGCATTAAACAATACAAGCACAAGACAACTGATTTGATAAGGCAACTGGAACAATCCGTACAACGGAACGAGGCACTGATAACGTCAAGGAAGAAGGCGGTACATACTATCACCCATGAACTGCGCACACCGCTGACAGCAATAACAGGCTATGCCGGACTGATACGGAAAGAACAGTGTGAGGATAAGTCCGGGCAGTATATCCAAAACATACTGCAATCCTCCGACCGTATGCGGGATATGCTTAACACTTTGCTTGACTTCTTCCGCCTGGACAACGGCAAGGAACAGCCCCGTCTGTCACCCTGCCGGATTTCAGCAATCACGCACACACTTGAAACGGAGTTCATGCCTGTTGCCGTGAACAAAGGGCTGTCCTTGTCCGTGAAGACTGGACACGATGCCATTGTATTGACCGACAAAGAGCGAATAATACAAATCGGGAATAACCTGCTGTCAAACGCTGTCAAGTTCACAGAAGAAGGCGGTGTTTCTTTGATTACTGAATATGATAATGGAGTTCTGACACTGGTCGTTGAAGATACAGGTACAGGCATGACAGAAGAGGAACAGAAACAAGCGTTCGGTGCGTTTGAACGTCTATCAAATGCCGCCGCAAAGGAGGGTTTCGGGCTTGGGCTTGCCATAATGCGTAATATTGTGTCGATGCTTGGCGGAACAATCCGTTTAGACAGCAAGAAAGGGAAAGGCAGTCGTTTCACAGTTGAAATTTCTATGCAGGAAGCTGAAGAACAGCTTGGATATACAAGCAATACACCTGTTTATCATAACAATAAATTCCATGATGTTGTCGCCATTGACAATGATGAGGTATTACTTCTGATGCTGAAAGAGATGTATTCCCAAGAAGGAATACACTGCGACACTTGCACCGATGCTGCGGCACTGATGGAAATGATACGCCAGAAAGAATACAGCCTGTTGCTGACAGACTTGAATATGCCCGATATAAACGGTTTCGAATTGCTGGAACTGTTGCGTTCGTCCAACGTGGGCAATTCACCAACAATCCCGGTGGTTGTGGCAACCGCTTCGGGCAGTTGTAACAAAGGGGAACTATTGGCAAAAGGCTTTGCCGGATGCCTGTTCAAACCGTTCTCCATATCGGAACTGATGGAGGTTTCCGACAGGTGTGCCATAAAAGCGACACCGGACGGGAAACCGGACTTTTCCGCCTTATTGTCCTATGGCAATGAAGCCGTCATGCTGGAAAAGTTGATAACTGAAACAGAAAAGGAAATGCAGGCGGTACGGGATGCAGCAAAAGAAAAAGACCTGCAAAAGCTGGATTCCCTGATCCACCACCTGCGCAGTTCGTGGGAGGTGCTCCGTGCCGACCAACCGCTGAATGTACTTTACGGATTGCTTCGTGGCGATGCTCTCCCGGATGGTGAAGCGTTAAGCCATGCCGTGACTGCCGTGCTGGATAAGGGAGTGGAAATAATACGGTTGGCAGAAGAGGAAAGGAGAAAATACGAAGATGAATAAGACAAAAATAATTGTGGTGGAAGACAACATCGTGTATTGCGAATATGTCTGCAATATGCTGTCACGGGAGGGCTACCGCAATATGAAGGCTTACCACCTCTCAACCGCGAAGAAACATCTGCAACAGGCAACAGATAATGATATCGTGGTTGCCGACCTGCGTCTGCCTGACGGCAGTGGCATAGACCTTTTGTGCTGGATGCGAAAGGAGGGAAAGATGCAGCCCTTCATCATTATGACCGACTACGCCGAAGTTAATACCGCCGTGGAAAGCATGAAACTCGGCTCGATAGACTATATTCCCAAACAGCTTGTGGAGGATAAACTTGTCCCCCTGATCCGTTCCATACTGAAAGAACGTCAGGCAGGACAACGCCGTATGCCTATATTCGCCCGTGAAGGTTCCGCCTTTCAGAAAATCATGCACCGCATAAGGCTGGTAGCCGCCACCGATATGAGCGTGATGATATTTGGTGAGAACGGCACGGGCAAGGAGCATATTGCCCACCTGTTGCATGACAAGAGCAAACGTGCAGGCAAGCCATTTGTGGCGGTGGACTGCGGTTCACTCTCCAAAGAGCTTGCACCGTCGGCTTTCTTCGGACACGTCAAAGGTGCATTTACAGGTGCGGACAATGCCAAGAAAGGATATTTCCATGAGGCGGAAGGCGGCACGTTGTTTCTGGACGAGGTAGGAAACCTCGCGTTGGAAACCCAACAGATGTTGCTCCGTGCCATACAGGAGAGGCGGTATCGCCCGGTCGGAGACAAGGCAGACCGGAATTTCAATGTCCGCATCATCGCTGCTACCAATGAAGATTTGGAGGTATCGGTGAATGAAAAGCGTTTTCGGCAGGATCTTCTGTACCGCCTGCACGACTTCGGGATAACCGTTCCTCCGTTGCGTGACTGTCAAGAAGACATTATGCCGCTGGCAGAGTTCTTCCGTGATATGGCAAACAGAGAGCTGGAGTGTAGCGTGAGCGGGTTCAGTTCCGAAGCACGTAAAGCGTTGCTGACACACGCATGGCCGGGCAACGTGCGGGAACTTCGGCAGAAAGTTATGGGTGCTGTATTGCAGGCGCAGGAAGGTGTTGTCATGAAAGAGCATCTGGAACTTGCCGTGACGAAACCGACCTCTACTGTCAGCTTCGCCTTGCGCAATGACGCGGAGGATAAGGAGCGGATATTGCGTGCGTTGAAACAGGCAAACGGCAACCGGAGTGTCGCCGCAGAACTGCTCGGCATAGGCAGGACAACACTATACAGCAAACTTGAAGAGTATGGACTTAAATATAAATTCAAGCAATCATAGCCCGTAATTCACTGAATTTGGCTATCTTTGCATAACATTTGAGAAAAACGGCGATTGGCAGGAGCTTTTCGCCGCCAACATATAGGATAAGACCGCAAGGCGTTTCAAGCGAAAATCTGGTAAATTGGAACTACGGAGACGATTGCGTGATGCTTATGCTATGCTTACGCATAGCGTGCATTCACGTACTCTCCGTAAAGGCTTTACCAGAGCCATCGCTTGAAGGTAGTGTGAATTGCACGCTACTTTTTTACCCTTGCCTAACGAAAGGAAACGATTATGGGTAAAGTTCAGATTCTCGCCGTACTGACGATGGACGGATGTCTTTCTTCAGAGTTATATGATAAAGCACATCAGGATTTGTGCCTTGACCGTTGCGGTCTTGATGAAATCAGGAAGAAAGCCTTTTACCGTGTGACACCGGACTATTCCATTTCAATGCTGCACGAATGGAGAAAAGACTGCACAAACATCCGTTACCTCGCGGAAGCCACACCGGACACGGCAGACTATATAAACGGACTGCTGCGGATGCACGCTGTGGATGAAATCATACTATACACCGTTCCTTTCATATCCGGAAGCGGACGACATTTTTTTAAGTCGGCTCTGCCAGAGCAACACTGGACGCTTTCCTCTTTGAAAAGCTATCCCAACGGTGTATGTCGCATTATCTATATCCTTGATAAAAAAGCAAGATAGCCAAAATGTGCGGCAAGCATACATTTCTATTTTCAGGAATAGAATAAATGTTCCGATTACAAACAATTTAAGTCGGAGATAATTTGTCCTTGTGAAAAAATACTGAATTTTATACCTCTGAAATCCAGCACTTTGTAAAATTGAGTGTTGGATTTTTTATTTTCTGCCGCGTTTTTTGCCAATTATATTCATGTGCGCACGCAGAAAACAAAGTGTAATTTTCAAAATTGACAGAACCATGAATTATTTCTTGCTGGCGGAAACCGACTTTTTCCGCCTGATAAACGAAGCCGGCGACTGCAATATGGAAACGGCATACACGGCTTTCGCCACCCAAGTGATCGAACTGTGCAACGGCGGCATGGACATGAACCTTACCGTCATCGCGCTTGCCTACATCGAAATCGAGTTGCAGCACCATCCCGTACGTAATCTGTCAGAAGAAAAAAGAGAGATTGCCGCCTACGTCAGCAAGGCTCTGTCTTTCGTAAGAAAGATGCAGAAATTCCTTGCCACGCCCCAAGTGCCACCACTAATATCCGCCAACAACGCAACAGAAACCACCGCCAGCCTTCTTCAATGGACGGGCAATGCCATCGACCTCGTGGAACTTATCTACGGCATAGACGTGATGGGCTGCATCAACAACGGCAATATGCCGCTCAAACAGCTCGCCCCACTTCTCTATAAGATATTCGGGGTTGATTCTAAAGACTGCTACCGCTTCTACACTGATATCAAACGCCGGAAGAACGAAAGCCGCACCTATTTCATTGACAGGATGCAGGAAAAACTGAACGAGAGAATGTTGCGTGATGAGGAGTTGGAGCGGATGAGAAAATAAAAAAATATCCATTACATATGAGAAGACAGGAATACTCGTATCCTGTCTTTTTATTTTCATTTAATTATATATTAATTAGCACAATATATGTGAGTTTTTCATTCCTATAAGGACAAATTTCAGAAACGTATGTCTGGTAAATTATTGAGTCATCATAGTATGAACATATATCATTACTAAAAACAATGAAACAACTTCCATAAGATTGTGGTTGTAAAAATCGCCATTTAATAGCCCGTTTTTTTTGTAAAATTCGCCAATTAAAAAAATATGATTATCTTTGCATTATATTTTATAAGGTATGGAAACAGTAAATAGAATACTTCAAGAGAAGATTACAGCACGAATCGCGCCCAATAAAGCAGTACTGATTTTTGGTGCTCGCCGTGTTGGTAAAACGGTAATGATGCGTAAAATTGTGGACAACTATTCAGGTAGGACGATGATGCTCAACGGCGAAGACTACGACACATTAGCACTATTGGAGAATCGCTCAATAGCCAATTATCGGCATTTATTGGATGGTATTGATTTGCTGGCTATTGATGAGGCACAGAACATACCACAAATCGGTAGTATTCTGAAGTTGATAGTTGATGAAATACCGGGAATAAGTGTCTTGGCAAGTGGTTCTTCGTCATTCGATTTGCTGAATAAGACTGGTGAACCGTTGGTCGGCCGCAGTACGCAATTTCTCCTTACACCATTCTCGCAACGGGAAATCGCACAGACGGAAACGGCACTTGAAACCCGCCAGAACCTCGAAGCGCGCTTGATTTACGGTTCCTATCCCGAAGTAGTAATGATGGAGAACTATGAACGTAAAACAGACTACCTACGTGATATTGTCGGTGCATACCTGCTTAAAGATATCTTAGCAATTGACGGCTTAAAAAATTCGAGCAAGATGCGCGATCTACTGCGATTGATAGCTTTTCAGTTGGGCAGCGAAGTTTCTTACGAAGAGTTAGGTAAACAACTCGGCATGAGCAAGACGACCGTTGAAAAATACCTCGACCTATTGGAAAAGGTCTTCGTTATCTATCGTCTGGGGGCTTATTCGCGTAACCTACGCAAGGAGGTTACAAAAGCTGGCAAGTGGTACTTCTACGACAACGGCATTCGCAATGCCATTATCGGGGCTTTCTCACCGCTGGCCATTCGGCAGGATGTCGGTGCGCTGTGGGAGAACTACATCATCGGAGAGCGGCGCAAAGCGAACTTCAATGAGGGACTGCACAGGGAGTTCTATTTCTGGCGCACCTACGACAAACAGGAAATCGACCTGATTGAGGAGAGTGCCGACAGTCTTACCGCCTTGGAGTTCAAGTGGGGAAATAAAATGCCGGCCGCACCGAAAGCCTTCCAAGAAGCCTATCCCTATGCCGAGTTTCATGTGGTAAATCGGGAGAATTATTTGGAGTTCGTATAATCAATAAATTACGTATATGGAAACAAAACTACAATCCAAACAGCAATATCCGCGGTTTATCCAAAATAAACCGTGTGGTATTGACAAATTCGATGGAGGTTCGCAAGAAAGGTTGGCAAAAACTATTGCTCGCCATTTTTGTCAGAATGATTCATTGGATGAGGAATGTACTTTACCTCGAATTATCGGCATCGAAGGTATTTGGGGATCTGGAAAATCCAACGTGGTTAAAATGTTGGAACGTGAATTATCAGACGACTATTACTTTTTTGAGTATGACGCATGGGGACATCAAGAGGACTTGCAACGCCGCTCTATATTGGAATTGCTTACAAGCAAACTTATTGATGATGGTATCCTATCTGGAAATGCAACAATAAAAGTCAAAGGTGGAGGTACGAAAACCGTATCATGGTCTGAAAAGCTGAAATATTTATTAGCCCGTAAAACGGAGACCGTAACCGAAAAATATCCCCTTATCAGTAATGGTATGGTTGCGGCATTTTTGGTTGCAGTTTTAACTCCGATATTTACATTTATTGCGTATGCAGTAAAACCTACACCCACAACATGGTGGTTTTCTTTATTGTCTATTATCATAGCTGCACTGCCAGTTCTTATTGCATTGTGCGTTTGGAAATGGGCATATAGCAAAGATCATAAATATGGATGGAGTTATATGTTAGCTATTTATCAAGATAAAGTCGAAAAGGACGTTTGCTATGAGACTTTGAGCGAAGACGAACCAACGGTTTACGAGTTCAAAACATGGATGCAAGACATTTCTGATTTTATCAAGGAAAAAGGACAACGTAAATTAGTCCTTGTTTTTGACAACATGGATCGTCTCCCCGCTGAAAAAGTAAAAGAATTATGGTCTTCTATCCATACGTTCTTCGCCGATAGCGGTTTTGAAAATGTTTGGGCTGTTATTCCTTTCGATGAAACACATTTAGCTTGTGCATTCGGAGATGAGACCGACGAACAAACGAAACAACTGACCAAGTATTTTATCAATAAAACTTTCCCTATTGTTTATCGTGTTGCTCCTCCTGTTATTACCGACTATCGAAGTATATTCAACAAACTGTTTGTTGAAGCATTTGGAGAAACAGAAAATGAAGCGAAAGAAACTATAAATCGGATATTCAGATTGGTAAATCCTAATGCCAATGTTAGGGAAATTATATCATATATCAATGAGATGGTCGCTCTTAAACAAGAGTGGTGTAACGAAATTTTGATGATAAACATAGCATTGTTCTGTTTGAAGAAGACGGATATTCTGGCAAATCCAGTAGAACAAATATTGTCCGGCGACTATCTGAATGGCATTCAAACAATAATTAACAATGATCTGCAAACACAACGCGAAATTGCAGCTTTGGTATATGGTGTCGATGTTGAAGATGCTCGACAAATTCCATTGAAAAAATATATTGAAGGCTGCATCAACGGAGAAGAAGACCACGACATAAATCAATATGCAGAGACTAATAAACAATTTGACACTGTATTAGAAGAAGTTATACAATGTATGGACAATGCGCTTATCGATAAGATTATACATTGTTTGCATAAATTAACTCGAAAGAGCGATGTTATTCTGCGTGTATGGCAAAGAATAGCACAATTGAAATTAAAAGAATCCATAGAGAAGCAGGTGTTCCCTGTCGAATACCAAGAACTGCTGTTGCATTTAGACACGGAAAGCCAAAACCATGTGATTGCTCAATTATATAAGAAGATAGTTCGGTTCAATGACTTCAATGGCGGCGACTATTTCAAAACGTTAGATGCAATAGACAGGTTTATTGCGCAAAATAAGTTGGCGTGCGATTTTACGTCATTGATTGAAGCAAAAACAGTCAAGCCAAATACATTTATCGATTATATTCAAGCTGCAAATGCAACAGATGCTGCCTATCGGGATAACGCGACAACTAAAGCATATAAATATTATCAAGTAGCAACAAATTCGGAGGCGCTCGATAATTATTTGGCAAACTTACTACCCGATAATTTCGACCATGCAGATATTGTAAAAACGTTAAAAGATAATTCTACCTATACGTTTCCAACGCTTTTGCAAGCGATCACGAATTGCATTGATGAACAGAATGTAAATAAAGATAATATAGGGGCTATATTTACAACCTATCGTTTATTGGCATCTGACGAAGAAAGACCTTTACCTGTAACGTTAGATTCAACCTACATAAATCAGTTGCATTCTGAATTAGAAACTGATGGCCGAAACATTAAAGAGTCTGGATATTACGATTTAGTCGCCATGCAATTGGCACATGGTCATTCCGTTTCCTTAATAGAGGGTGGAGATATAAAATATGTTGCAGAACTCATGGACTATTATGTGGATCATGGAGACTTATTAGTAAATAGTGTGGGATGGAATATACCGCTATTAAATGAAACACTACAATACATGGTAAATCATAAACTTGGCTATAAATTATTGCTCTCAGACATATTGCCCCAATTTGAAGATATTAAGAACAGAATAGGTGTAACGGATGAGGTATTTATCGAGCATTTAGCAGAGTGGAATACCGATTTGGATAAGTATATCACTAAGAACAATATTAAAGATGTAATTCCTGACGCATCTTTTTACGATTTGACCACTAAAATAAGCAATGTCCTGACCGATCATATCAATAAAATAGCGTTCGAAGCGTTGTCTGAAATAAGTGTTGATACATTATACGCCCAAAGAACAGCACATACATCATATTATTGGTTTGTCGCAATAAAACATTTACTGGCTAAAATCAAATCCTTGCCAGATAACTTGACTGAATTTGGCAAAAAGATTCTGATGGATATTGCTTCTGGAACTCAAAGTTTGAATCCTTTCCCTAATTGTTTCAAGAATATAGTTGAAAGATTGGATAAACGAAAAATTAAATCGACAGTTACCGATATAAGAAATGATTTCTGCATCGGTAAAAAGACTATCAATGCAATAAAGTTTCAATTTTTCGAAACATGGCTTAGATCGCATGGTAATTTGAAAAGTCAAGCTGGAGACGTTATTGATAAAATAGTGAAACCTGTAATTTCCGATGGGGCATGCCGTTCATTGATTCTGCAAAACAAAGATTTTTATATGGATTTAATAAATACAGCAGGGGATGATGCTTATGAATTGAAAAAGAGTCTCCGAAACCTCATACAAAAAGATTCAGATCCGCAATTGGTTAAATTTGTCAATTCGATAGATTCAGTACCTGAGGTTGAAACCGCGTAAGTATTTGTCTAACAAGTCCGAATTTTACGATTTTACCCGTCAGAACTGAAGTGCCCCCCAAAAAAATTGTATCCAACTTTTGGGGGTCACTTCAAACTTCGATAGGGATAATTTTCAATTTTGGGGACTTGTTAGACAGTCTCATTATCTGGTAGCAGTTTACACAGCACCGGATCGTTTTTGATACGCTCCAGTTCCTCCTGCACAATCTGCTTCACCTCTTCCTTGATGCGCCGGTAGTTCGCCTGCACCGTTTCCTTCATGCGGTCGTTGCCGTCCTCGTCCGTGAAGTTTGTAATGACGGGAATTTTCTTGTAGGCACTTTCTTCCCGTTTCACCTTTTCGGCATCCACCACAATCTCGCAATGAAAAATCTTCTGCTCGATACGCTCGTTGAAGTTGTCGGATACAGAACCGACAAACATTCCCTGCGTAAGCCCGGAAATCTTACTCGGTGGAATGAGCGCGTCCATCTGCGTGTTGATGGAGGTGGAAACATCCTGCCGGTTGATGGAGATGGACTGCCGTTTCTGCAACACCTTACCGAACCGCTCGGAGAGCGTCTTGGCTGTTTCCCCCACCACCTGACCGGAGAAAATATTGCCGACAGTGTTCATCACCACTTTCGCCTCTTTGTCCCCGTAGTCACGCACTAACTGGCTGAAATCCTGAAAGCCCAGACACACGGCAACCTTGTTGCTTCGGGCGGTAGCTATAAGATTGTCCAACCCTTTGAAGTATATTGTGGGCAACTCGTCGATGATGACCGATGACTTCAGCATCCCCTTCTTGTTGATGAGCTTCACGATACGGGAATTATACAGACCGAGTGCCGCACCGTAGATATTCTGACGGTCGGGATTGTTACCCACGCAGAGGATTTTCGGCTCTTCGGGATTGTTGATGTCCAGCGTAAACTCGCTGTCTGACATCACCCAGTAGAGCTGCGGTGAAATCATCCTCGAAAGCGGGATTTTTGCCGACGCTATCTGACCCATGAGCTGCTCCGCAGCCCCTCCAAGCCACGCATCCATGAACGGCGAAAGGTAGTTCTCCAGCTCCGGATAAGAGGTCAGTATCGGAAATATATCCTCGTAACGGCGGTTCAGAAACTCGATAGCATGGGGAAACGTGCAAAACTTCCCGTTCTGATAGATTTTGAGATACCAGATAATACTGGCAAACAGAATGATAGGTGACTCCACGAAGAAGTCGCCCTGCTTTTGCACCCACGTTTTATTGAGGTTGAGCATTATTGTGTAGGCACTCTCATAGGCATCCGTAATATCTTCCATAAAATCCGGGTGAATGGGATTGCACCGATGAGAGCGTCGCGGGTCGTCGAAGTTGATCACATAGAACTTCGGCTTTACCTTGTAGCCGTCCGGGTGGTTCAGCAAATGGTTGTAGGCAATAGTAGATAGGTCGGGATACTTGAAATCGTAGATGTATTGACTAAAGCCCTTTTCAATCTGTTGCTTGATAAAATTGTTTACCACGGCATAGGACTTGCCGCTGCCCGGCGTACCCAACACGATGGACGCACGGAAGGGATTAACTACATTGATCCAACCGTTGTTCCAGCGTTTCCTGTAATAGAAACGTGTCGGCAGATTGACCGAATACTCGCTTTCGATAAGCCTCGTTTCCTGCATGAAACTCTCGTTCTCGTTGTTGAAAACATCCTCCATCAAATTGTGTTTCAACAGGCGGCTCATCCACAGACCACCCATCAACAGGCAGACATAGCCCGTTCCAATGGTAAGGACATACAGTCCCGTCACCGCTTCAAGCGGCAGCGGCAGGGGCAGCAACCACCAGTTCAGGAAAAACAGCACGAACCCGACGGCAAATGCTGTCCAGATTCTCCCCCAAGTGATTTTCTCACCCTTGACACCCTTCGTACCCAGACAGGACAAGGCAAGCAAAAGGACGGAAAACAGCTTCGTGTAGAGAATGGAATGGAACAGCCCCGCCGTGCGGTCGAAGTTCAGAAGGATTTTGTCCACCACGCCGATGTTCACGCCCCACAGCCGGATGGCTTCGTAGCAGAACCAGTACACGTTCATGACCACTAAAATGATACTCACGGCACGCAGAAAATCCATGATTTTCGCCAATGCCCTCAAATCGTCTTCTTGTTGTGACATACATTGATTTTTTAATTGTTGATACTCTGATTACATACCCAAGCCCTTGCGTTTTTTCTTCTTTTTGCGCTTCATCGCCCGGATGAAAGCCTCTTCCTCGGCATCTACCGCCGGACCTTCGGGAGTGAGCAAGCCCATACCGCCCGATATATCTTCACTGTCGTAGGCGGTCTGCCCGTGTGCCTTGTCCGCAGCATCCACAGGGATGGATAGCGGTATCGGCGGTTGTCCGGCGTATGGCAGGGTGAAGTGTTCCTGCAAGGCATTCGCCGAAAGCTCCTTACCCATGCGCGAACCGTTCAGCACGCATCCCGTGCGGTGGTCGATGAAGGTAGCCCCATAGATGCGCCCTTCCTCTGTGTAGCGCAGTACGGTGTCGATGCCCTTCTCTTTGAGTTGGGATACAAATTTGTCCTTGTCATAAGTGCCTTGCAGCACGGAAAGGACGGTGCGTTTCGTCATGTCTGCCAGTTTCCTATCCTTGATTTCCGATTTGGAACGGACAAACTTCTTCTGTACGGCTTCATAGCCTGCGGACTTCCCGAAAAGCGAGGATTTGAACGGGTTGCCCACCTTGTTACCCTTGTCGTCCGTGACGGAATAGACCAGCCCGTGATACTCCCGTCCGCGCACGTTGCCCCTCGCTTCCTCCACCGTCATATTATATAAGGAAAGGAGCGCACGGTATTCGCCCATCGTCTGGAAACGGTACTGCCCATTCAGAGCCTTCACGGTGTTGCCTACCTGCTTCTTCACATCACCTGCCGATGCGGCCACCTTGCGCAACGGATTATCCAATCTCTGATTTTTACGTTCTGCCGGATGCAATCCGTACTTCTGTTCCAGTTCCCTGCGGATACGGTCGCTGCGGCGGTAGAGAAAATCCCGGTTGAGCCTTTTCCCGTTCTCGTCCACGTTGACCGTCACGATGTGCAGGTGGTGGCGGTCGATGTCCTCGTGCTTGAATACAAGATAAGGCTGGTTTCCGAAACCGAGTTTTTCCAGATACTCGCGGGCGATATTCTGCAACTCAATATCGGTCAGCACATCCTCCGGGTGCGGGTTGAGAGAGATATGCACCACCGGCTTCTCGATCTTCATCTGCGGTGGCAGGAAGGTGAGAAAACCCTCCATCGCCTTGCCTATGTCCACCGTTCCCGAACCGTCATTGTAGATGCGGTTGGTGGTGAGAAGCCGCCCCTGCGCCTCGTTAATCTTCTCCCCGTTGTAGGCAATCGCGCCGTACAACGAACTTCCTACACTGATTTTTGCGACCATTTTGCCTCCATTTCCCTTGAAAGTTCCACAATCCGGCGGCTCAGTTTCACGAGTTCGACGGTGTGTTGCTCTAATTTGTAGAGCAACGCCATCGCCTTTTTCTCTGAAAAATGCAGCCTCAGTTCCTTCACGACTTGGTTGTAATTCGTACCCACGGCACGGAATTGTGCATGAAAATCCGACAGTTTGGTGTAATAGTCCACCAACGTCTTGTCCACCTTCAGCACCTTGAACGGTTGCCCGAAGAAGTGCGCTTTGAGGAAAACAGACCGTGCATAGACACCCGATTTTCCGAACATGGCGAGGAAACGGTTGTGTTCCTCCTCGTTGAAACGGACGGTGTACCGGTACACCGCCGGATCAAGTTTGGGATTTCTCCCTGATTTGCTTTTCCTTTTCTCTTTCATATTACTTTGGATTTAGCGGATTGACGGCATAAGCCGCCGCTTCGGATTACAGCACCGCAGTTCTGAAAGGCTTCCCGACTTCGGAGGGAAAGCCCGCCCCCTGCAAGGGCAAGTGCTTTTCGTGGCTGCTCAAAATATTTTGAGCGGCTGAAAAGACATCTTGCTATGTTCAGGTGAACATAAAAATCCGTCAGGGGACGGATTGGGAAAATACCTTTCAGGACTCCGGGCCGCGCGTCATCGGCGAACCCTGCTGTCCGGGTGCAAAGTTACGCCCTTAAAGCGGTATCGGACAGATGCTTGACCCGGTCAATGACTGCCAACCGGCGCAACGTGCCGCCACTTGCCGGAGAAGTGATACAGGTTCCAAAATATACTTGTTTATTTGCAGCATGATTCAAGAAACGAACGATTTGAAGATATGATAAACGGAACATTCAAATACCCGGAAATCCGCTTCTTCGGATACTTGCCGAAACGGATACCCGAACCGTCGGAAACCCGGTTCTCCGACAATTCGGTGACGTATGGATTCAATGACTTCATGACGCAATGTCGTCAATCACCATTTGTCCGACGCACCGCTTCACCACAGAACCGGATACGCGACGACCCGCCTGCGTGTGTAGTCACGGAAGCGGATGGTGCGACAGCCAAATCCGTATGGAAACAGAAAAACAAATCATCAACAATTAAAATAAATGGAACTATGAGTAAGGAAATCTTCGTTGCATTCGCAACACAGAAAGGTGGCATCGGCAAATCCACTGTCACGGCACTTGCCGCCAGCTACCTGCACAACGTGAAAGGCTACAATGTCGCCGTCGTGGACTGCGACGACCCGCAGCACAGCATCCACGGGCTGCGCGAACACGAAATGGGGCTTATCGACAGCAGCACCTACTTCAAGGCTCTCGCTTGCGACCATTTCCGCCGGATCAAAAAGAACGCCTACACCATCGTCAAAAGCAATGCGGTGAACGCCCTCGACGATGCCGAGAGGATGATTGCCACTGAGGACGTGAAACCCGACGTGGTGTTCTTCGACATGCCCGGCACACTCCGAAGCAACGGCGTGATAAAGACGCTCTCGCAGATGGACTACATTTTCACTCCGCTGAGTGCCGACCGCTTTGTCGTGGAGAGTACCCTGAAATTCGTCACGATGTTCCGCGACAGGCTGATGACTACCGGACAGGCGAAAACAAAGGGGCTGCATCTGTTCTGGACGATGGTGGACGGCAGGGAGAGGAACGACTTGTACGGCATCTACGAGGAAGTGATAGCCGAAATGGGCTTTCCGGTACTTTCCACCCGCTTGCCCGACAGCAAGAAGTTCCGCCGTGACCTTTCGGAAGAGCGCAAGAGCGTTTTCCGCTCCACCATCTTCCCGATGGACACGGCACTGCTGAAAGGGAGTGGCATCCGGGAGTTTTCCGAAGAGATAAGCGACATCATCAGACCGCAGTGAGCATGGGCAGCAGGAAAGTGAACACGGAAGGCATCGACGAGGAACTGCTGTTAGCCTCCATCGGGCGGCGCACACAGGACGGGACACTGCGCCCCGCACAGGAAGTACCCGCAGCTGCACCGACCGAAGAGGACACCGCCGCACCGGAACCATCTCCTGTGCAACCCGTAACACGGGAAAAAGCGCAGAGGGAAAGTGGACGCCGGAAAAGGCAGGACGAGGACTACAACGAGCTATTCCTGCGCCGCAACGAGATAAAGACCCGCCAATGTGTCTATATCAGCCGTGACGTCCACGGCAAGATCCTCAGAATCGTGAACGACATCGCCGGAGGGGAAATCTCAGTAGGCGGATATGTGGATACCGTGCTGCGCCAGCATCTGGAACAGCACAAGGAGAGAATCAACGAACTGTACAAGAAACAACGTGAAGATCTGATTTGAAAATGGAAAAAGAAATGACACCGAATGAAAAAAGACCACAGCAAGACTGCGGAGGTATGTTTACCCAAGTGCAGGCGAGTGTGGAAATACTGTCGCCTGTCCCGGTAAGCGGCAAATGCAGTGAGAAGGACTATGAACGCCTGTTCATCCGCGACCCGGAAGTAAAGGCACGTGAGGGGAAGATGGCGTATGTGCGCCCGGAGTACCACGAGCGTATCATGCGTATCACCCGTGTAATCGGGCATGACCGGCTTACGCTGTCCGCTTACATCGACCATGTGCTGACGCACCACTTCAACCAGTGCGAAGATGCGATAAAGAGCCTTTATGCCCGAAATTACAATTCAGTATTCTAACCAAAAACGGAAGGATATGAATTACACAATCAGCATGACAGACATTCTGCTGGCGGTATCGGTCGGCTGCAACCTCTGGTTCCTGTTCCTGCTCCTTTACGAGCGCATCATGGACACGCGGATTGTCCGCTTCTTCAAGGGCATTGTCGGATTATGGCGGTCACTGGACGGGAATGAGGCTAAACGCATAGCGGCACACGAGGAAGTCCCTGCGGAAAAGGCGGACATCATCGGCAAGAGCCGTTTCAGGATGGCATCCACCCGGACAACCGCTGCCATACCGACGCAAGAAGCCGCCACTATTGAAAAAGGCATTGAGCTGTCGGAGGAAGAGGCTACTTTTGACGACGGAAAAACGGGAAACGCATCCCGCCCGGCACAAGTCCCGGAGGAAAAACTCGATGAGACCTTCACGAGCATACCGCCGGAGGAACTGGGATACGGGGACGACGAACCGGAAGAGGACGCCTCGGACACGCCACGGGCTTCGGGCAGCAGCTTTGACGAGATTGACGACGCCTGCAAGACCGCCAAAAACCCGGACGCGACACAGGCGGAACGTGAAAAGGCGGCTAAGGTGTTCACCGACATGGAGGGCACGGAGTTGTACGAGAAAATGATGGAAGGCTCTTCGGAGATAGGCATCCGCATCAAGGGGCTTATCGAGATTCGGCTGAAGAAATCTGAAAAGGAGTTCGTCGTGCCGGACAACATCGAGGAGTTCGACATTCGCAACTATGTATGACAACAATAAAAGAAATGAACATGAAAGAATGACATCAACCCACGCGGCGAGGAAACGCAAGGCGCATCCCCATCCGCAACGGACACGCCCACGTCCGTGGAAACAAACGGGCATCCACTAAAACCAAAGTAAAGAAACAAAGTATCAACCGCCCGACAAAGGACCATCCACCCTTTTGACGGCAAAAAACAAGAACAGTTTATGAACAAGAACATCTTGAAAAACAGAAAAGCAATCCTCTCCGCGGCACTTGTCATCGCCGCAACCGCCTCCGCTTTCGCGCAGGGAAACGGCATCGCGGGCATCAACGAAGCCACCTCTATGGTGAGTTCTTATTTCGACCCCGGAACTAAACTGATATACGCCATCGGTGCAGTCGTCGGGCTTATCGGGGGCGTAAAAGTGTAGTGTGCCATGAACGAACTATCGCCTGAATAACGGTAGTTCGATGCTTCATG
>NZ_QTLK01000041.1:0-29449 GCF_003602705.1 Bacteroides sp. AM16-13 | reverse complement strand
AGTTACATGCGAATATAAGAGCAGGAGATTTTTCTTTTTAGAGGAAAGGTAAGAAATAAAAAGAAAATGCGTACATTTGTTGGCCTAATATAACACACACAACTATGAAAATGGACTTTCCACAGGTAGACTTGCCTACCGAAGTATTAGCATGGACGAATGTAACAGAAGACATTCTCAATATTTACAAGCAATCTTGTCGGTTGCAAGCATGTATTGTTGCCATCTGTACCGAAGGTTCGATGAAAGCCTCCATCAATCTGCTTGATTACGAAATTCACCCCAATGACTTAATAACATTATTACCGGGAACAATCATTCAGTTTCGGGAGAGAACAGAAAAAGTATGCCTTTGCTTTGCCGGCTTCTCTGCTCATTGTGCCGGACGGATCAATCTCATGAAGAATATTGGTAACGCATATCCCAAACTGATAGAACAGCCGGTAGTTCCTCTTAATGAAGAAGTAGCCAGTTATCTGAAAGACTATTTTGCTCTATTATCACGGGCCAGTTGCAATGAGAACTTCGAAATGGATTCTGAATTGGTCGAATTGTCTCTTCAGACCATTTTGACAAGCATACGATTGATATATCATAAATTTCCGGGTGAAAACGGTAGTTCGAATCGAAAAAAAGAAATCTGCCGGGAACTGATTCATGTTATCACCGAGAATTATAAAAACGAACGTCGTGCACAGTTCTACGCAGATAAATTAGGTATATCTCTTCAACATTTAAGTACGACAGTAAGACAAGTGACAGGTAAAAGTGTATTGGACACTATTGCATATATTGTCATTATGGATGCTAAAGCCAAACTGAAAGGAACCAATATGACTATCCAAGAGATAGCATATTCTCTAAACTTCCCCAGTGCCTCTTTCTTTGGCAAGTATTTCAGACGATATGTAGGAATGACGCCATTGGAATTTAGAAACAGATAATTTATACGAAGGACGATAGAAAACATAAATGGTGAGTTGTAAAACAATGAACGGTGAATAAATTGCGTATTATCCGCAAAGTATTCACCGTCTATTATTTACAGTTCGCTGTTCATAAATGACAGCTTACCATTCATCGTTTACAGCTTACAGGTTCCTGTCTTTTTATAGTTCATTTCTCATTTTCGTCCCAAGCTCAACGAATTGAGCACTACGCTCACGCTGGAGAACGCCATTGCGGCACTTGCCAGCATCGGATTCAATAACAAACCATTCAGCGGGAACAAGATACCGGCAGCAATAGGAATACCGATCAGGTTGTAAATAAACGCCCAGAAAAGGTTCTGATGAATCAGTTTGACTGTCTGCTTTGACAACTGGAAGGCTTTAGGAAGCAGCAATAAGTCCGATGTCATCAAAGTCACCATAGCCACGTCCATAGCAATATCAGTTCCTTTTCCCATAGCAATGCTGACGTCAGCCAATGCCAGTGCCTGCGAATCATTGATACCATCGCCCACCATCGCAACCTTCTTTCCCTGCATTTGAAGCTCACGTACAAATTCGGCCTTATCGTCCGGTAGAGCGTCGGCAACAAAACGTTCGATTCCTAAACGGGAAGAAACGGCTAGTGCAGTCCGTTGTCCGTCCCCCGTCAGCATACAGATGTCAATCCCTTGACGTTTCAGTTCCTTCACTGCTTCGGCAGAAGTAGCCTTTATCGGGTCGGAAACAGCAATGATAGCCAGCAACTCGTTTTCACGTCCAAAGTAAATGATGCCGTTACCGTCCGATTCATAGTGAACCAGCATTTCAGCCATCACATCGCTTACTGTCGCACTGAAATCTTTCAGGAGTTTATGACTGCCTACCCAGTAAGTATGTCCCTCATACGAGGCTTTGATTCCTTTTCCCGTAATGCTTTCAAAGCTATCCAACGCGGCAGGTTTTATTTTTTCTTCGTCCTGAAGCGCAGAGACAATAGCGCCGGCAAGCGGATGCTCCGATTTCATTTCCGCAGCTAAAAGTACATCTTTGAAATGTGGTTCCTGCGACTGCGCCCATAACCATCCGGTAGCTGTAGGATGTCCTTCAGTCAGTGTTCCCGTTTTATCCAGAACAACGACATCTACTTTGCGCATTTGTTCCAAAGCCACTGCATCTTTAATCAGAATATGCTGGCTGGCAGCTTTACCTATACCCACCATCAACGCAGTAGGTGTAGCAAGCCCCAAAGCACATGGACAAGCAATGACAAGAACAGAAACAGCCGACAAAATACCATAAGAAATATATTCACTACCACCAATGGTAACCCACAATACAAATGTCAGAATGGCAATGCCCAATACGACAGGTACAAAAATCCCCGTAATACGATCGACAATGCGTTGCACGGGAGCTTTGCTGCCCTGTGCTTCCTGCACCATAGCGATAATACGGGCAAGCACGGTTTCACTGCCTACCTGTGCGGCACGAATGATAAATGAGCCACGCTGGTTGATCGTTCCCGCCAATACTTTATCACCTTTCTTCTTTTCTACCGGAACCGGTTCACCGCTAATCATACTTTCATCGACATACGAGTCGCCTTCGGAAAGCTGACCGTCCACAGGTATTTGCTCTCCCGGGCGTACAACCACCAAATCACCTACCTGAAGTTTTTCAATCAGGATCTCCTCCTCCACTCCATTGCGCAGAACACGAGCCGCTTTAGGCTGCATTCCCATCAACTTACGGATAGCTGTCGAGGTATTTCCTTTGGCACGTTCCTCCATCAACTTTCCGGTAAGGACGAAAGCGATAATCACCGCAGAAGCCTCATAATAGACATGCGGTTCCAATCCGCGGTCATACCAGAATTCGGGGAAGAAAGTGTTGAACAGACTGAACAGAAAAGCAATGGAAGTACTAAGAGCAACCAAAGTATCCATATTGCTCCGTCCTAATTTAGCCTGTTTCCAGGCTCCGGTGAAGAAACCACCTCCGAAAAAGACCATAACAGGGATAGCAAGTACCATTTGAATCTCATTAGAGTATGGCACATGCATCAGTATCATGGAATATACCAACAATGGTACTACCAAAATCCACGCTCCAATTACCTTCCATTTCAAACGAGTGTAACGCTTATGCTGTTCCTCTTCCCGGCGTTCTTCTTTGTGGGCTTCTTCCACAATCAGATCATAACCTGCCGCAAGCACAGCCGCACGAATCTCTCCGGGAGTCAGCTGCTCTTTCTCATAAGAAACGGTCAATGTATTGGTAGCAAAATTAACGGAAGCCTCAATGACTCCCGGCAATTTTTTTACTGTTCTTTCTACATTATTGGCACATCCTGCACAATGCATATTAAGCACAGGAAATGCCTTTTTTGTTGTGTTACCCATATAATTATTGTTTACGGCCTTCCCCTCCTCTCGAAAAAGAAGTTGGGGAAGAACCCTTGTTTGTTTATAGAAACAAGCTAATACAGGTATTTGTTCAATTACTTCTTATCAGCCTTCTGATTGTCTTTCTTTGTTTCTTTTACAAATTCGGCTTCATAACTGAACTTATTAAACCCTGCCTGCAACTTCTTTACATTCGTTTTTTCAGCGTCATACGTAATGGTTACCATTTTCGTTTTTACTTCGGTCGAAATATCCTTCAACCCTTTCTCAAAACGCATATTGTCCTTTACTTTCTTTTCGCATTTCTCACAGTGCATCTGCGACACTTTAAATACAACAACACGAATATCTTTTGCCAATACAGCTGTTACACTCAAAAGAGCCACCACGCAAGTGGCCATCCATCTTTTTGTTCTCATTTTTCTTATCAGTTTAAAATTAATATTCTTTATTATGCGATCGTTTCTTTCATTCGCTATTTCCTGCTTTTACTCACTATTTCTAGCTAAGTTAAAACGTATTCCGATATATCCTTTTGCTCCGTGCACCGGTCCCCAAATCATGGTAGAATCAAAGTTGTTCCCCCAGGGATTTGCCGCATCGATAATCGGATTCTTTTGTTTGAAGTTTGTCAGGTTCTCGCCTCCTACGTAGATAGACCAGCGGCGGAAGTAACGGGTCACCTGTAAACTCAACTGTTCAAAACTGCCATAACGACGTTCCCAGGACAACTGTCCGTCTCCCAGTTCATAAGGAGTAGGCATCCTGCCGCCGCCATTCAGTTGCAGTGTGGCGTCAAACTGCCATATTCCCAGCGGAGTTTGGTAAGAAGCCGTGAGTAGTCCTTTATATTTGCTAGTCAGCGGTTTCTCCATTCGTTCACCTTTGTAGGTCGTTTTTGCATCTGTGAGCCGGTAAGCACCTGTCAGGGTGAATCCTTTGAAGAAAGGATAACTTGCTTCCACTTGGAACACATGCGAATAAGAGCGTCCATCCAAATTGTAGAAAGCTACTTCATGGGGGTTGCTATCCATATCTACGATCACTTGTTTCAGGAAATCCGTATAATAGTATTCTGCATTCACATTCAGCGTTTTGCCGAATATAGGGATATAAGTAGAGACGCTGGCACCGTAATTCCACGCTTCTTCCATATCCAGGTTCTTTGCTATTTCCACCTTACGACTGCTGGAAAGCAGGTAGTTGTTTTCCGCCAACACATGATTGGTACGATACCCTTTTCCGGCAGAAAGACGGAAATTCACATAATCATTCGGATTGTACTTAAGATGCGCACGCGGAGTCACGAAGAAACCATGTTCGTTACTGTAATCACCACGCAGACCGGCCATTACCATCCATTTATCATTCAGGTTCAACGTATATTGCACGTAAGCACCGGGAACAGCTTCCTTTTCAAAGGCTTTGAGAGGATTGTCCGTTGTATTTTCCAAACGGTAATGTTGGTCATAAGCGTCATAATTGAAGCTCAATCCAGCGGAGAAACTATTTTGCGGATTAAATTCCGTTTCAAACATCAGCGAAGCATAGACGTTGGTTTGATCCACATTATACAGTTTGCGTCCATACGTAGCATCCTGATTGTGTAAAGTGGTGGAAAGAATCAAAGCCAGGTTCGTATTCTTCTCCTTATTAAAGATATAGGCGTTCTTGGTGAAGAATTCATAGCGTTCCGTATCAATCCCTACTTTATACAGATCACCGGAGTGCATTGTCCCTCCGTGATTGGCCTGTCCGCTGGTACGTGTTTCAGAAAGGGCTTTGATACCTGCCTGAAAAACATAATGGTCGCCCATATATGCCCACCGGTTCCACACATTATATTGTTCCACCTGCGGAATATCCACAAATCCATCATCGTTGCCATCATGTGCCTTAGTCTCATTTTCGTAATGTGCCAGCAGAGAAGTGCTCCATCGTTTGGAAATTTTCAATGTAGCGTCCGCATTGGCTTCATACCGGTTGGTAGTGCTTGCAAAAAGATTGGCAGAAACCCAGTCAGCTTCCGGCAACTGCGGTTTCTTAAATTCTACGTTTATCTGTCCTGTGATGGCTTCATAACCATTCTTCACCGAAGATGTTCCTTTGGAGACCTGTATGCTCTGCATCCACGGACCGGGGACATATCCCAATCCATAAGGAGCGGCGGCTCCCCGATAATTCGGAATATTTTCCGTCAACATCTGCACATAAGTGCCGGACAGCCCCAACAATTTAATTTGTTTGGCTCCTGTTGCCGCATCGGAATAACTCACATCTACTGAAGGGTTCGTCACAAAACTTTCCCCCAGATTACAACAAGCGGCTCTACTCAATTCGGCACTGCTTATCATGTCTTCGTTCATTACGCTACTGCGCAATTTCATTGTTCCCAGTTTACGAGTGACAATATTCACTTCATTCAGTTCCACTCCATCACGAAGCACAATATCCAGTTGTTGATTTTTACTGCTCACATGAATCGTATCGTTCTGAAAACCGATAAAGCTGACAATCAGCATGTGGCTTTTGGAAGGTTTAGTGATAGAAAAACTACCATCCTCTTTCGTTGTCACTCCTTGTCCTGTATTCATCCAGAACACATTGGCACCCGGAATAGCCTCCCCGGTACTATCTTTCACTGTTCCCCATACTTGCGCATATATATTGCCGACAAATAACAGGAACAGTCCTATTATCATATATTTCATTCTTTCTAAAGTTACTTTCGAGATACAAAATTAATTCATTTCTCATGCAACTTAGTTGCATTCAGTGCTGCTTTACTTTCATGTTCTATTGAAAGCAAAGGATTAAATAAGAAAGAAATAGTGGCTAAATAATGTAAGTGGAATATAACGCCAGCATCTGCCTCGAGCAGAGAGGTGGCGGAGAGGTCAGACTATCAAATTCTACCGGTTTATCCGCATAGGTCGGAGTCAACAGATAGCAGAAATGCTCACATAAAAGATCGACTGCCAAAACTGATACGGTCAGTTCGGTAGAGTGTTTCATCAGGTCGAGCTTATAAATCGTAGCCGTACAACCTTTTTCTTTGCAGTTTTTCTTTGAATCGCAAGTATGAGACTTTTTACACTTCGGACAGCCTGTATCACAGCAGCTCTGCACTGTCTCACAACGGACACAGCAATAACGCACAATAGAGACTCCGCCTCCTGAATAGATAATCAGGAGAGAAAGGA
This sequence comes from Bacteroides sp. AM16-13, assembly GCF_003602705.1. NCBI lineage: Bacteria > Pseudomonadati > Bacteroidota > Bacteroidia > Bacteroidales > Bacteroidaceae > Bacteroides > Bacteroides sp. AM16-13. Next base: position 22,909 of record NZ_QTLK01000041.1, on the reverse strand, counting down.
TTAGTGCTGTTATGTAGGCTAGTCTTTTCATTTCAGAGGACAAAGATAAGAATAAAAACAAATTTTCCTATCTATTTTCGTAATTAAGATTCAATCCTCATTCAAAACTATAGATATACATGCATTTCTTACCGGTTATTCTCCCGATAACCTCGTATTCCATCACCAGTATATTGAATACCAATTCATTGCAGACATATTTCCCGTTTATTATTTGGCTATTTTAGGGTCATATCAGCACTATTAACTCTTTTTACTCAACAATAAAACCTATCTTTGCCACGAATAAATTCACTGTTTTTTTTAAGTAAACGCTATGCTTACATATCTACTCCTCATTATCACTCTTTATCTGGCAGGGAATACCTATATATTTATCAGAGCGACACAGGCTCTGAAAGTAAAACCGCTTGGAGTAAAAATACTCTTAACCGTTTTATTTTGGACATGTGCCCTATCTTTCTTCGGCACGATGCTAGCCCGTAACCTGGAAATGCCTGTCCTTATCTCCCATTCGATGTACATCATTGGAACAAGTTGGCTGATATTTACCCTATACATGGCATTGTTCCTGCTATTGTTTGATATATTGAGATTATTCAAGGTTGTCTGCAAATATCGTTTTTATCTATCTTTTGCGTTCACATTGGGATTGCTGGGATATGGGGTGTACAACTATTATCATCCAGAAACTAATGTTGTCAGTATTTTAACTAATAAACAAAATGAAGATACTTCTCACGCAGTTAAAATCGTCGCGATAAGCGATGTTCATCTGGGAAAAGGCACAGGAAAAGCCTCACTGAAGAAGTATGTGGAAATGATAAATGCACAGCATCCCGACTTGATACTGATTAGTGGCGACTTGATTGATAACAGTGTTGTACCTCTTTATACAGAGAATATGGCGGAAGAACTGGCCGAGTTGAAAGCTCCTATGGGCATCTACATGGTTCTTGGTAATCACGAATACATTAGTGGAATCGATGAAAGTATCCGGTATATAAAGAATACTCAAATACAACTTTTGCGTGATTCAGTAGTGACACTCCCCAACGGCATACAACTGGTAGGACGCGATGACCATCACAACCGCAAACGTCGTTCTCTGCAAGAGTTGATGACAAACGTCGACAAAAGCAAACCTATCATTTTGCTCGATCATCAACCCTTCAACCTGAAAGAAACAGAAGCTGCCGGCATCGACCTGCAATTCAGCGGGCACACACATCACGGACAGGTATGGCCTATCAACTGGGTGACTGATTATATATTCGAGCAAAGCCACGGTTACCGCCAATGGGGAAACAGCCACGTGTACGTGTCTTCCGGATTGTCTCTTTGGGGACCGCCTTTCAGAATAGGAACGCATAGCGAAATGGTTGTTTTCAACTTCCAATGAATAATATGCAGTTTTGTCACATATGTTACAGTTTCTAAATGGACGTAGATACCCTTATCGAATTTCTGAAAATGAAAGGGAAATTTATGCCTGCTGAAGATGGATTCACCGTGGATATCACTAAAGTTTGCAAGCATTGACGTGTGGATGGTATCCGGCAATCCTGTTTTAGAGGATAAATAGCTGCAAATTTTTCTGTTTTTATTAGCCCGATTCACGAATTTCATCTATATTTGTCAATAGTGAATGATAAAACAAATGTTGAATTTATAGAAAAAACGGGTATGAAAAGACAATATGTCAGTCTGCTTGCAATTATACTTTCGGTAAGCGGCTTTTTGTTTTCTTGTCATGACAAGATGAACAAAAACACAGGTGCGTTACAGTTTGATAGCATTCAAGTGAATGAGACAGCACACCTCTTCAGTGATACAGCCAAACCGGCCTGCAATATTATTATTAATTTTGCCTATCCGGTAAAATCATCGGATGATATGCTGAAAGATAGTTTGAATTCTTATTTCATTTCGGCCTGCTTCGGTGATAAATACATCGGCGAAAAGCCGGAAGAAGTTGTAAAGCAATATACCGAGAACTATATCAGCGAATACCGCCGCGACCTCGAACCGATGTATGCCGAGGACGAGAAAGACAAGGAAGACGAATCTTCCATCGGAGCTTGGTATTCTTATTATAAAGGTATAGAGAGCCACGTACAACTGTATGATAAAGACCTGCTTGTATATCGTATCGACTACAACGAATATACCGGAGGTGCACATGGCATTTACATGGCTACTTTCCTGAACATGGACCTCACCCTGATGCGCCCGCTCCGTCTTGATGATATTTTTGTCGGAGACTACAAAGACGCATTGACCGACCTGATCTGGAACCAGCTCATGGTGGACAATAAAGTGAACACTCACGAAGCATTGGAAGATATGGGATATGCTTCCACCGGAGACATCGCTCCGACAGAAAATTTCTATCTAAGCAAAGAAGGAATCACCTTCTATTATAATGTATACGATATCACTCCTTATTCTATGGGACCTGTAAAGGTAACAATCCCATTTTCTATGATGGAGCATTTACTAGGCAGTAACCCAATTCTGGGAGAACTGAAAAATTAAATTTCATAAAAAGCTGAACACCAATGAATATCCTATTGTTATCACTCCCGTGTGACAGAATAGGATATTCATCCACATCTATCATTCAAAACTTATAACTCAAAACTCAAACAGTGGAAATCATACTGAAATATTTTCCTGATCTGACGGAAGAGCAGCGCAAACAGTTTGCAGCTCTATACGACCTCTACATTGACTGGAATTCTAAAATCAACGTAATCTCCCGCAAGGACATCGAGAATTTATATGAGCATCACGTGCTCCATTCGTTAGGCATTGCCAAAACAATCCAATTTCGCCCCGGAACCAGCATTATGGACCTGGGTACAGGAGGAGGTTTCCCCGGTATTCCTTTAGCCATCTTATTTCCCGAAGTAACATTTCACCTCGTGGACAGTATCGGCAAAAAAGTACGGGTAGCAACCGAAGTGGCAAACGCTATCGGACTGAAAAATGTAACATTCCGTCATGCCCGCGCAGAAGAGGAGAAACGAACGTTCGACTTTGTTGTCAGCCGTGCCGTAATGCCTTTGGCGGATTTGATTAAGATTATCAAAAAGAATATCTCTTCAAAACAACAGAATGCATTACCCAACGGACTGATCTGCCTCAAAGGTGGCGAGCTGGAACATGAAACGATGCCGTTCAAGCATAAAACGGTCATTTATAACTTGAGCGATAATTTCGAAGAAGAGTTCTTTCAAACTAAGAAAGTAGTATATGTTCCGATTTAAACAAGACTATATGTTCTGATAGATGATAAATCATAAAGAAACCATGAAAATAAAGAGATTTGAATTTAATATGTTTCCCGTAAACTGTTACGTATTATGGGACGACACTAAAGAAGCAGTCGTAATCGATCCCGGCTGTTTTTATGAAGAGGAAAAGCAGGCTCTGAAAAAGTTCATTCTTACCAATGAGCTGAATGTAAAGCATTTGCTGAATACTCATTTGCACCTGGATCATATCTTCGGAAATCCGTTCATGCTGAAAGAATTCGGATTAGCGGCAGAAGCAAACAAAGCGGACGAGTACTGGATTGACGAAGCACCGAAACAAAGCAGAATGTTTGGTTTTCAGTTGCAGGAAGAACCTGTACCACTGGGCAAATACCTGCATGACGGAGATATTATCACTTTCGGACATACCAAACTGGAAGCGATACATGTGCCCGGACATTCACCCGGTAGCTTGGTGTACTATTGCAAGGAAGATAACTGCATGTTCTCCGGCGATGTCCTGTTTCAGGGTAGCATCGGTCGTGCCGATCTCACAGGAGGCAACTTCGATGAACTGATAGAGCACATTTGCAGCCGTCTGTTTGTTCTCCCCAACGAAACTGTCGTTTACCCCGGACACGGTGCTCCTACGACGATCGGAATGGAGAAAGCTGAAAACCCATTTTTTAGATAAGAGAAGATTTAATGAGTTATGAATTCTGATTTATGATTTATGATTTGCCGTGCGGATGAAGTAGGTGTTGCGGCTGATTGAGGTTTATAAATCGGGAAAACATAAGAAAGCATAAATCAGAACTCATAATTCATAAATCATAAATCATAAATCATTAAGACATGAAAACCGATTTGTTAGCTAGCCGTCACATCGGCATCAATGAACAAGACACAGCCCTGATGCTCCGCAAAATTGGGGTGAACTCACTGGACGAACTGATTGATAAAACAATTCCCGCCAATATACGGCTGAAAGAGCCGCTGGCATTGACTAGTCCACTGACGGAATACGAATTTGGAAAACATATCGCCGAACTGGCAAATAAAAATAAACTATATACTACGTATATCGGTTTGGGATGGTACAACACGATTACCCCGGCTGTTATCCAGCGGAATGTATTCGAAAACCCGGTATGGTACACTTCTTACACTCCTTATCAGACAGAAGTGTCGCAAGGACGCCTGGAAGCGTTGATGAATTTTCAGACAGCCGTGTGCGACCTTACTGCCATGCCACTTGCCAACTGTTCACTTCTGGACGAAGCAACTGCCGCTGCCGAAGCCGTAAGCATGATGTATGCCATCCGCTCCCGTGCGCAACAGAAAGCCAATGCGAACGTAGTCTTTGTAGACGAGAATATTTTCCCACAAACATTGGCTGTTATGACTACACGCGCCGTGCCGCAAGGCATCGAACTGCGTGTAGGTAAATATAAGGATTTTGAACCTTCACCGGAAGTGTTTGCCTGCGTTCTACAATATCCAAACTCGAATGGAAACGCAGAGGATTATTCCGAATTTACAGAAAAAGCTCATGCCGCAGATTGCAAGGTAGCTGTCGCCGCCGATATTTTGAGTCTTGCCCTGCTGACTCCTCCGGGAGAATGGGGAGCAGATATTGTATTCGGAACTACACAACGTTTGGGTACTCCAATGTTCTATGGTGGTCCGTCGGCTGCTTTCTTTGCTACCAGAGACGAATACAAACGGAATATGCCGGGACGAATCATCGGATGGTCTAAAGATAAATATGGCAAACTTTGCTACCGGATGGCTTTGCAGACACGTGAACAGCATATCAAACGGGAAAAAGCAACTTCAAATATCTGTACCGCACAGGCATTATTAGCTACTATGGCAGGCTTTTACGCTGTTTATCACGGTCAGGAGGGTATCACTACAATTGCGTCGCGCATCCACAGTATCACTGTATTTCTTGAAAAGCAACTGAAGAAATGTGGATACACACAAGTCAACGTTCAATATTTTGACACCTTACGTTTTGAGTTGCCCGAACACGTTTCGGCACAACAAATCCGTACCATAGCGCTTAGTAAAGAAGTAAATCTGCGTTATTATGAAAATGGTGATGTCGGTTTCAGTATTGATGAAACAACAGATGTGGCAGCTGCCAATGTATTGCTCTCTATCTTTGCCATCGCTGCCGGAAAAGACTATCAGAAGGTAGACGATATCCCAGAAAAAAGCAATATCGACAAGGCTTTGAAACGGACAACTCCTTTCCTGACGCACGAAGTATTCAGCAAATATCACACGGAAACAGAGATGATGCGTTATATCAAACGTTTGGATCGCAAAGATATTTCGCTTGCACAATCGATGATTTCTCTCGGTTCATGCACCATGAAGCTGAATGCAGCTGCGGAAATGTTGCCTTTAAGTCGTCCCGAATTTATGGGTATGCACCCGCTGGTTCCGGAAGATCAGGCAGAAGGATATCGGGAATTAATTAAGAATTTAAGTGAAGATCTGAAAGTTATCACCGGATTTTCAGGGGTGAGTCTGCAACCCAATTCGGGTGCTGCGGGAGAATATGCAGGGCTTCGTGTAATCCGTGCTTATCTCGAAAGTATCGGTCAGGGACATCGGAACAAAGTCCTGATTCCAGCTTCGGCTCACGGAACAAATCCTGCGTCAGCTATACAGGCTGGATTTGTGACCGTCACCTGTGCCTGTGACGAACAAGGAAATGTAGAAATGGATGACCTACGTGCCAAGGCTGAAGAAAATAGAGATGAATTGGCAGCGCTGATGATTACTTATCCTTCTACACATGGTATCTTCGAAACAGAAATAAAGGAAATTTGCGACATCATTCATGCCTGTGGCGCACAAGTATATATGGATGGAGCCAATATGAATGCCCAAGTGGGATTGACCAATCCGGGATTCATCGGTGCGGATGTCTGCCACTTGAATCTTCATAAAACATTCGCTTCCCCTCATGGTGGCGGAGGTCCGGGAGTAGGTCCTATCTGTGTGGCCGAACATCTGGTTCCTTTCCTTCCCGGACATGGAATCTTCGGCAATTCGCAGAATCAAGTATCAGCTGCCCCATTCGGTAGTGCAGGTATTTTGCCTATCACGTATGGATATATCCGCATGATGGGTGCAGAGGGATTGACGCAGGCAACTAAGATCGCCATCCTGAATGCTAATTATCTGGCTGCTTGTCTGAAAGATACGTATGGAGTTGTCTATCGGGGAGCCAATGGTTTCGTAGGACACGAAATGATTCTGGAGTGTCGGAAAGTACATGAAGAAGCAGGCATCTCGGAAAATGATATTGCCAAACGTTTGATGGACTATGGTTATCATGCTCCTACCCTCTCCTTCCCTGTTCACGGTACGTTTATGATTGAACCGACAGAAAGCGAGAGTTTGGCAGAACTGGACAATTTCGTAGATGTCATGCTGAATATCTGGAAGGAGATTCAGGAAGTGAAAAATGGCGAAGCTGATAAGGATGATAATGTGTTGATTAATGCTCCGCATCCGGAATACGAGATTGTTAGTGATCGCTGGGAACATTCGTACACACGCGAGAAAGCGGCTTATCCGATAGAAAGTGTACGTGATAACAAATTCTGGATCAATGTAGCTCGTGTAGATAACACATTGGGCGACCGTAAGTTACTACCAACTCGTTATGGCACTTTTGAATAAAGGTGATTTATTGTAGAAATCAATTCATTAGAAAAGATTTTTAGAAGCATCTCAATAAGAAATAATCCCGGGGCTCAATGAATGTAAGCCCCGGGATTATTTTTATCAGCCCAGGACTGAATAAACAAAAGCCCTGGGGATGCATCAATTATCCCCAAGGCTCATATTTCGTGATATGGAATGTTAATCCAACTACAATTCTGAATATTTTTTTCTACTTGACAATCGTTACCGTATCAGCCTTCACCTTTTTCTCTTTCATTGGAATCTTCGAATCAGCATACCCCAAAGCTACGCAACCATAGACCTTATGATTGGCAGGAACACCTAAAGAGGTAATATATTCACGCACTTCAGGATCATCACACGTTGTGCCCAACTGGTTGATCCAGCAAGAGCCGATTCCTAAAGAATGGGCAGCCAGAAACATATTTTCTATTGCACAGGCGCAATCCATTCCAGCCCACCATTGTGTAGGTTCATTGGATACAATCACCAAAGTCGGAGCATGATAATAACAACAATAGGTCTTGCTATGCCCACGCTCTTGCAAACGGGAATCGTCACTTTTTGCAAAAGCTCCTTTAATGCGCTCATTCAGCTCTGTCAATTTATCTACATTTTGAATAGCAGTAAAGTGCCATGTTTCCAAATGCATTCCACTGGGTGCATAAGTTGCAGCTTCCAGAATAGCCTGCAAATCTTCTTCTGAAACTTGCTGACTAGTATAAGCCCGTACACTACGACGTGCTTTAATGTTCTCTAAAACTTCATTCGTTTTCATGAATAACAAGTTTTTTATATATATCGAATCAAAATTTCACCACAGAATTCTAATTTATCATTTACCTTTTAACTAGCCCAATCTTTGCATTCAGTTTGAAATAATAGACTCCATTCTCTCTTTCCAAAAATCCGTATTTATCCTTCTCCAAAGATCCTTTTTCCAAACGGGTATTTTGAAACAAAAAGTCTTCCATTACTTGCTTTTCTGATTTATGATAACAGAGCACCTCTCCACTTCCGCCCACTAACAGAATACCTTCCACAGCCGAATCCAATCCATTATAAATCTTTGCGGGACGCATACCTAAAGCTAATGCCATCAAGAACTGCTTCATCTTAAACTCATAAAACTTATGCTTGTTTATCAGTTCATCTTTAATCTTTAACGGATTCATTTGTTTGATAACTTCCGTCAGCTCACTAATGCGAGAGATACCATCCAAATGCATAATACGAACCATTTCTGTCAAGACACGTGGAAAATGCAGGTCAATCATCAGAAGATTGCTACGGAATACCCGGTCGGCTACATCAGAATATTTAAGTACACCGCCCAATCGTTCGATCATCATCATTCGCTCGGCAACCTCATTGGGAGATTCAGGCAAAGCATTGATTTTATTCACTGTGGGAGTGGCAAATTTGACTCCACTCTGTTCCAGTTTTAGATTTGCAGCACGTCCTCCGTCCAGTAACGGATTCATTACACCCAAACGTGAACGAACATTAAAACCTCTCAACGGAGCTTCCGGATGCCAAAATGCAATGGAGAAATCAGTACGATCTTCTGTTTTTGCTTCCAAATCGAAAATGGCAGCTTCATCTAAAAACTCTTCTACTCCTTCCGGAGAGGTTACGTCATCTTCCGAAGAAGATTTCACAGCCCGCAATATCAAATCAGCTACAATACCAAAGTCTTCGCGAGGCATGAATTTAGTTCCGCTCTCTGCTTCTATACGAATCGCATCTTCCTCAATATAATATTGACGTGTTCCATCATGTTCTTCCCGTTGAATCATTGCAATAGGCCAAGATGTTTCTCCCGCCTTTGCGTCTGCTGTGCCTAGCACTACTTTTCCGTCTGCCAGGAGACGAAAGAAAGAATAGAGTTCGCACCATTCTTTTTTGGTTGCTTCGAATGCCATATATCTTTGTTCTTCTTTATTTTACTAATGTTCTTTTTATCCTAATTTGACTAAGAAATTTCTATCTTCACAATGAATTGCTTACTGATTAATAACCTGCGGTAAGGTTACAGGCAACGCAACAGGAGGTACTATATGAGTTACTTCCTCCAAAGGAGGAAGCTTGCCTACTTGTGCAAACAGGGAGTTTCGAATCCATTCTTTAGGAGTGACTATGATAAATCGTCCCGTCCAGCAACCATCAAAATAGGAAGGATTGCCCGGCTGTTTCTTTATTGGATAGCAGATATTTTCTCCTTTACTCCGCATCTCCGGCGAACGTCCGGGGTCATTTACCCACACATGTTTATCGTCAATGCCACGAAGCACCATCCAGTGCCCTCTCGGACCGGGACGCAAACCACGAACTGCTCCTGTATATCTCACATTCACAAGCACAGGTATACCACGATCAATATAATCTTTCAATACTCGGTAATCTTTCTGCTGAAAATGTTCGGCACTTATCATGTTTTCATAATAACGTGTCAAAGAATCAATTTCAAAAGAATAGTATCCTCCCTGCCCTATCGATGTACGACGACGGAAGGGAGCACGTTTTTTCAGAAAGTAGTTACGTTGATATTCTATCAGTTTCTTTTCTGCATCCTGGGCTGTACGTTGTGTATCGGTCGTCATGCCTTTAAAGTAGTCAAAGACCATTAACGAAGAAGCCAGAGAACAATGCGAGTAAGGACATCCCGTGATTTTCTGCGAATACCACGGAACAGGGATATTATTAGGAGCGAGCTTTTGAGTCTCCTGTGCTTGTACTTGCGTCTGAACGCTTATCAAAGCAAAGAAGCTTAAAAACAAATTGAAAATTATATGATATTTATTTCTCATGCAATATTTTAAATATCTTACTTACAATACATTCTCATCATCAAGAATCCGCGCTGTCTCCACCTTTTCCAAACGAGCACGCAATTTAGGCATCATCGAACGACGAATACGTAACGTCATACTACAATCCATGTCATACGACTGATTGAGAATTTCCGGTTCCTCCTCTTTCACAATGCGCATCACGTCATTCATGAAAGGATATTCAAACATTACCGTCACGTCTTCATCTACCGTTTTTTCTATAATTGTAGCAGCAGCAATAGCTTCAGCAGCGGCAGCCTTGTAAGCCACGATCAATCCGCTTGTCCCTAACTTGATTCCTCCAAAATAACGGACTACTATAATCAGGATATCCGTCAGTTCATTTGAATTTATCTGTCCGAGAATGGGTTTTCCCGCTGTTCCGGAAGGTTCTCCATTGTCATTGGCACGGAAATCCTTTCGTGCAGCTCCCAACATATAGGCATAACATACGTGTCGTGCGTCATAATACTTTTTCTGATACGTTTCAAGATGTATTTTTACCTCATCGAGAGTACGCACAGGAAGGGCTATAGCAATGAACTTGCTTCGTTTTTCCGTATAAATACCTTCGGAAGGTTCAATGATGGTTTTATAAGTATCTTCAGCAGTCATGCTGCAAAGATACGGCTTTAATAAGAAAAGTCAATCTATCGTTTGGAAATATTAATGTTCCACTTATCGATGAGATGTAGCTGGGAATATAAAAATCTTTGTTGGCAGATTTTCATCTACAAGATAGTGACGCTATCCAATAAAAATAGTGACGGTATACCACAAGGATACCGTCACTATCCCGTGCATATACCGTCACTATTTTTTTATCTTAATCGGGTGTTACATTTATTGATATAGCTTACATCAGCAACGTCTTTTTTGCATCATCCGATAGAATTTCCTAATCCAATTTATGAATTACCAACCCCGAACGAAGTTTAGGTTCAAACCAAGTTGTCTTCGGTGGCATGATATTACCTGTATCTGCAATATCCATCAATTGTTTCATAGATACGGGATAAAGAGCCAGAGCCACTTTCATTTCACCGCTATCCACACGCTTCTTGAGTTCTCCCAATCCACGGATGCCGCCCACAAAATCAATACGCTTGTCCGAACGCAAATCCTTTATACCCAAAACTTCATCCAAAATCAGGTTGGAAGAAATGGTAACATCAAGCACGCCAATAGGGTCGTTATCATTGTATGTACCTGTCTTGGCTGTCAGACTGTACCATTTACCACCCAGATAGAGTGAGAAGTTATGTAAGCTGGATGGTTTATAGATATCCGCACCCTTCTCTTCTACTATAAAGTTTTTATCAAGTGCAGCCAGGAATTGCTCGGGAGTCAAACCATTGAGATCTTTCACTACACGATTATAATCGATGATGGTTAGCTGGTTTGCAGGGAAGCAAACAGCCATGAAGTAATTATATTCTTCATCACCCCGATGATTCGGATTTTGCTTTGCTTTCTCTGCTCCCACCAGTGCAGCAGCGGCAGAACGGTGATGTCCGTCGGCAATATAAAGAGCCGGCATTTTAGCAAATTCAGCAGTAATGGTAGCAATATCCTCATCTTGATCGACAATCCAGAAAGTATGTCCAAAACCATCCCCCGGAGCGATGAAGTCATAAACAGGCTTGCTTGCCGTATACTTCTTGATAATAACATCCAACTTCTCATTATCCGGATAAGCAAAGAAAACAGGCTCAATGTTAGCGTTGTTCACACGGACATGCTTCATACGGTCTTCTTCCTTGTCACGACGGGTAAGCTCATGTTTTTTGATAATCCCATTCATATAATCGGGAACGTATGCACCAACTACCAATCCGTATTGCGTTTTCCCGTTCATCGTTTGGGCATAGATATAATAATTTTCCTTATTATCCTGCACCAACCAACCTTTGTCCTGGAACAGTTGGAAATTCTCGGCAGCTTTAGCATACACTTGTTCGTCGTGTTCGTCCGTACCGACAGGGAAATCTATTTCCGGTTTAATAATATGATAAAGAGACTTTTCGTTACCTTCCGCTTCTGCGCGGGCTTCTTCTGAATTCAATACATCATAAGGACGTGAAGCGACCTGTTCTACGAGGTCTTGCGGAGGACGAATGCCCTTGAAAGGTTTAATTATTGCCATGATATTAGTATTTTATATGTAAAAAATTAAAGCCACAGACTTATTGAAAATCTGTGGCTCAAATATACTACTTATTTCTAAAAGAATCTTATTTGTTTACTCTAAATTTCTCGCAACCATCTTTCAGGAAGCCTACAATTTGTTGAGCGGCAGCAATACCGGCATTGATATTTGCTTCAGCAGTTTGAGCACCCATCTTCTTTGGAGTTGAGAAATAACGTCCGGCAAATTTCTCTGCAAATTCTGCGTTAGCAACAGGCATAATATCTGTGATATATTTGAAGTCTGCACGCTCTTCCATCAATTTAATCAGTTCTGCTTCGTTGATAACTTCCTTACGGGCAGTGTTTACCAACATAGCACCTTTCGGCATATCTTTCAGCAGAGCATAATTGATAGAATTTTTCGTTTCGGCAGTTGCCGGTATATGAAGAGATACCACCTGACAAGTCTTATACAGTTCTTCTGCCGAATCAAGTGCTTTCACACCATCTTTTTCGATTGCTTCTTTCGGGCAGAATGCGTCGTAAGCATACACTTCCATTCCGAAACCTTTGGCAACACGGGCTACATTACGACCTACGTTTCCATAAGCATGAATACCCAGTTTCTTGCCCATCAATTCTGTACCGGAAGTTCCGTTATAGAAGTTACGGACAGCATATACCATCATACCCAAAGCAAGTTCGGCAACAGCATTAGAGTTTTGTCCCGGAGTATTCATCACACATACGTTGTGAGCAGTGGCAACAGCCAGGTCAACGTTGTCATATCCTGCACCGGCACGTACTACGATTTTCAATTCTTTGGCAGCATCAAGCACCTCTGCATCAATAATATCGCTACGGATAATGATAGCATTAGCATCTTTCACTGCATCCAGCAATTGAGCCTTATCTGTATATTTCTCAAGTAAAGCAAGCTCGAATCCAGCTGCTTCTATTTCTTTACGGATACCGTCTACTGCAACTTTAGCAAACGGTTTTTCTGTAGCTACAAGTACTTTCATAATTTAATTCTATTTATAAAGGCTCACCACAGATTACGCAGATTTTCACAGATTATAGAATTTAGGAATCTGTGCTAATTCGTGTAATCTGTGGTGAAAATAATATATTAATGAAGTTTTTCAAATTCCTGCATGCAGTCAATCAAAGCTTGTACGCTTTCTTTCGGTAAAGCATTGTAGCAAGATGCACGGAAACCACCCACAGAACGATGTCCTTTGATACCTACCATACCTCTTTCAGTGGCAAACTTCAAGAAGTCAGCTTCAAGGTCTTTGTATTCGGGAGCCATCACGAAACAGATGTTCATGCGTGAACGGTCTTCTTTGGCAGCAGTACCCACGAACATTTTGTTGCGGTCGATTTCAGCATACAACATATCCGCTTTTTCAATGGCACGACGTTCCATTTCTTTCACACCACCTTGTGCTTTGATCCAACGAAGGTTCAGCAATGCAGCATAGATGGGCACTACCGGAGGAGTATTGAACATAGAACCATTATCAATGTGTGTCTGATAATTCAGCATTGACGGAATGTAACGAGAAACCTTACCTACAGCATCATTCTTAACAATAACGAATGTAACACCTGCAGGAGCCAGATTCTTTTGTGCACCACCATAAATACAGATATATTTAGAAACGTCAATCGGACGTGAGAAAATATCAGAAGACATATCGGCAACCATCGGAACCGGAGAATCGAGGTCTTTCTTCAATTCTGTACCGTAAATCGTGTTGTTAGTAGTGATGTGGAAATAATCTGCGTCTGTCGGGATTGTGTAATCTTTTGGGATATAAGTATATGTAGCTTCAGCAGAGGAAGCAACTTCTACAACTTCACCAAACCCTTTAGCTTCTTTCATTGCTTTCTTAGCCCACACACCAGTGTTCAGGTAAGCAGCTTTTTTTTCCAGGAAGTTATAAGGAACCATGCAGAACTCCATACTAGCACCTCCACCCAGGAACAGTACCGAATAGCCTTCGGGGATATTGAGTAATTCCTTGAATAATGCCTCTGCTTCGTCAACCACAGGTTGGAAGTCTTTGGCACGGTGGCTGATTTCCATCAAAGAGAGACCAGAGCCGTTGAAATCTAAAATAGCCTTCGCTGTATCCTCTATCACCTCACGCGGAAGAATGGAAGGTCCTGCATTGAAATTATGCTTTTTCATTTGAAGTTTGTTTTTGGTTTAACAATTTCGTTACTTTTGTCTTTTGACCTTGCGAATTTACGAATTTATTCCCATCGCACAAATCTTTCCTTATAAAAATACTGTTTTAAAGCAGATTTTCCTTTCTTTTTATTGGTTTATACAGGATATATACACCATATTGTTATCTATAGATGTCAAGTATGGGATAAAAGTCGAGATTGAAATAGAACCGGAGATATTGATGATAAAACAAAAGATTAATGCAATAAAAATGAATATTTATAAACTGCAACAGTGAATTCAGCTTAGATTAACAGGGAAATAAAGTGGAAAGTAAAATATCTTTGGAAATAAAGTAATCATCCCTATGCTCAATGACTAGTGAACATAGGGACGATTGTAAATAATAAAAGAGGACTTTAAGAGTTCTATATTACAAAAAAGAGTTTTACTTCGCTTCCTCAATAATAGTCTTCATTCCTTTTATTTTCTCTCCTTGAATCAGATTCAGGAGTTGCTTCACCTTAGCCCGGCGAATAGCTACGAAAGCATAATGCTCTTTGACATCAATCGCTCCGACATCTTCACGAGTCAGATTTCCTTTTTTATATAAGAATCCGGCAATATCAATCCGACTAAGTTTCTCCTTCTTTCCTTTACCTATATATATAGTAGCCCAGACCGATTTCGGAGGCCGGGGAGGGTTTTCAGGCAACACTACCATCTCCATTTCTTCCGGGATATAAGAAGGAAGTTTCTCTTCGGCATGAAGAATCAGATAAGACGTTCCGGTCGCATCCCAACGTGCTGTTCGTCCGTTGCGGTGCGTAAAGGCTTCTTCATTGACCGGCAAATGATAATGGATGATATGTCCGACTTCCGGAATATCCAGTCCACGGGCAGCCAGATCGGTAGAAATCAATACATGACAACTGCCATTACGGAACTTGTAAAGCGCACGTTCACGGTCCGGCTGTTCCATACCACCATGAAAACGTTCTGCGAGTAGTTTTTTATCCGCCAATAACTGATGTACACGGTCCACCGCATCCCGATGATTACAAAACACGATGCTCGAAGCGCTCCCCAATGTACAAAGCAGGTTATATAAAGTATCAATCTTATCTTTGGAAGGCGAAAGCACCTTCATCAATTTCAAGCGCGACTCTTGTTCTTCAGAATCGTCCGAAAGGAAGTTCAACTTAACTGTGCGGTTCAATCCTGTAAATTCGGGAATCTCTGCCGCATCGGTAGCTGAAAGCAACATACGTTTTTTTAATCCCGGAAGCTGGGTGATAATCTCTGCCATTTCATCGTGGAAACCAAACTCCAACGATTTGTCGAACTCGTCGATAATTAAAGTTTCAATGGTTTCAGGGTTAAAATTGCCTTTCGACAAATGGTCGGTGATACGTCCCGGAGTACCAATGATGATAGCAGGATGATTGCCCAATATACTTTTCTTTTCTTCGGCGATAGGATGCCCACCGTAACAACAGCAGGTTTTCCAGGAAGTCCCCATTGCTTTGAATACAGAATCTATCTGTAAGGCCAGCTCACGCGAAGGAACGAGAATCAAAACCTGCACGCTGTCGTCGTTCAGTTTTAGAGTAAGGAGTAAAGGTAACAGATAGGCCAATGTCTTGCCCGATCCTGTCGGTGACAACAGTATAACGTCTTTTCTTCCGGTAGCTTGTTCAAGTGATGCTTCCTGCATCGGATTCAGCTCCTCAATCTTCAAATTGCGGAGAGCCGACTGTATAATTTCATTTTTCTCTAACATGGGGGCAAAGATACAAAAAGGAAAGAGTACGGAGATAAAAATACAATCAAACTTTAGCCATGCCGGTCAATATATAATAACCTTTCAGATTATTCTCTTTCATGTAAATGGTTACTTCTGCCCTACAAGCTGTCACCAAGGCATATCCCGTTAAACTTGAACTCATAGCTTTGACAAATGAATACTCTGTATCATTGTGAATAAAAGATATACGATGATATTCCATAACCTATTGTACTTTAATAATTCTATTGTGTAGCCAAATATACGAATATAATAGATAAGTACGGATAAAAAAGGAGAACTATCTTTAAAACAGACATAAAATAGATACAAACCATAACGGAAAGACATTATGAGATAATACCAAAAAGAAGCGGGAAATCGAAGAAGCATTACTGCTTTTTCAGATTTCCCGCTCTGTGTTTATGTAACCTTTCCAGTCATTGTTCCGACCGGTTTGTTCTCTTCTGCGAATTATCCTCCGAAGTTGTCGAACATCAGGTTCTGTGCCGGAACGCCAAGATCGTCGAGCATCTTCTCAACAGCTTTCGACATCGGACCAGGACCACACATATAGTATTCAATATCTTCAGGAGCTTCGTGATTCTTCAGGTAAGTTTCGTAAATTACGTTGTGAACGAATCCCGGAGTGTACTTCACGCCTGCAGCATCAGCAGCAGGGTCCGGACGGTCGAGAGCCAAATGGAAAGTGAAATTCGGGAAGTCCTTTTCGATTTGCAAGAAATCTTCCAGATAGAACACTTCGTTCAACGCACGGGCACCGTAGAAGTAAGACATCTTACGGTCAGTAGTATGCAATGTCTTGGTCAAGTGCATGATTTGCGCACGCAACGGAGCCATACCGGCACCACCACCAATCCACATCATTTCCTTCTTAGAATCGAAGATTGGGTGGAAGTCTCCGTAAGGACCGCTCATTATTACCTTGTCACCCGGTTTCAGGGTAAAGATATAAGAAGAAGCGATACCCGGCATTACGTCCATAAATCCAGGACCTTGTTCTTTCGGTTTGAACGGCGGAGTAGCGATACGTACTGTCAACATGATACGATCACCTTCGGCAGGATAATTGGCCATAGAGTAAGCACGGATTGTTTCCTCGTCGTTCTTACACTTCAGCCCCAGCAAACCGAATTTCTCCCATGCAGGCAAATATTCGTCACCAATCAAGCTCTTATCAATGTCCTTGTCATAGTCCATTGAGAATTTAGGAATCTTAATCTGTGCGTAAGAACCCGGGATAAAGTCCATGTGTTCGCCTTTAGGCAGAGCAACGATGAACTCTTTGATAAATGTAGCCACGTTCTTGTTGGAGATTACTTCGCACTCCCACTCTTTCACGCCAAGTACAGATTCGTCAATCTTGATTGACATATCGCCTTTCACTTTCACCTGACAGCCCAGACGCCAGTGGTCTTGCTGCTGTTTGCGACTGAAGTGAGGAACCTCAGAAGGTAGGATTTCGCCGCCTCCTTCGAGTACTTGGCATTTGCACTGTCCGCAAGATCCCTTACCACCACAAGCAGATGACAGGAATATCCCATTTACAGACAGCGTATTCAACAAAGTAGAACCGGAAGCCACTTCCAATTCCTTTTCGCCGTTGATTGTCAGTTTTACGTTTCCTGATGGTACCAGGAAATTCTTAGCAACCAACAAGATTACAACAAGCAACAGAATAACCACAAGGAATACCCCAATGCTCGCTAATATTAAATTCATATCCATTGTCTTATTCCTTTCTTTTTAGATGTTCAAACCAGAGAAACACATAAATGCGATTGCCATCAGACCTACTGTGATAAATGTGATACCCAAGCCCTTCAATGGAGCAGGTACGTCAGAGTAAGCCATTTTCTCGCGGATAGCAGCCAGACCTACGATAGCCAGCAACCAACCGATACCAGAGCCTAATGCATAAGAAAGGGCATCCCAAATATCACCAATGTATTTCGGATCACTCGGACCCAGATTGATACGTTGTTGCATAAACAGAGAGGCACCCATGATCGCACAGTTAACAGCAATCAACGGCAGGAAGATACCCAGCGAAGCGTACAGTGACGGAGTGAAGCGTTCTACCACCATCTCCACCAATTGCACGATACCGGCAATTACGGCAATGAAAAGAATAAAACTCAAGAAGCTAAGGTCGACACCTTCAATGATAGCATTGGCAGCCAGCACCTTAGTTTGCAACAGGTAGTTGACCGGAAGCGTCACCAGCAACACGAAAGTCACGGCGATACCCAGTCCTACGGCAGTCTTCACATTCTTCGAAACAGCCAGGTATGAACACATACCCAAGAAGAATGCGAATATCATGTTGTCCACAAAGATAGAGCGGACGAATAAACTTAATAAATGTTCCATAATTCTTTTTGATTTATGATTTATGATTTATAATTTATGATTCAGCAGACTTATCATGCGACTATGACTATAAAGCTAGACATAAATCATAATTCAGAAATCAGAAATAATTAATTACTTTGTTCTTGCAATTCTTTATGACGTGCACGTTGATACCAGATAATGCATGCTACGATAATCAATGCCATCGGCGGCATCAACATCAAGCCGTTGTTTACGTATCCGATATTTTGAATCGGTTCATAATTCAGGATATTGAAACCAAGCAATGTTCCCGAGCCAAACAGTTCGCGGAAGAAAGCAACGATAATCAGAATCTTGGCATAGCCTAAACCATTACCTACACCATCCAAGAAAGACTCCCAAGGACCGTTCTGCATGGCAAATGCTTCCAGACGTCCCATCAAGATACAGTTGGTGATAATCAAACCTACATAAACAGAGAGCTGTACGCTTACGTCGTAAGCAAACGCTTTCAGGATTTCACTTACGATAGTTACCAAAGCAGCTACCACAACCAACTGGACGATGATGCGGATGCGGTTAGGAATCGTCTTACGCAACAGTGAAATAACAACGTTGGCAAATGCAGTAATCACCGTTACTGAAAGTCCCATCACGATGGCAGGCTCCAGCTTTGCAGTAACAGCAAGTGCAGAACAGATACCGAGCACCTGTACGGTTACCGGATTATCAATTCCCAGCGGAGCAGAGAATACTTCTTTATTTTTCTTTGAAAACAGTTGTCCCATATTCTATCTTTCTCCTCCTTATTATTTAGTTAAAAAACTCAAGTAACTATTCAGGCAAGACTTCAACATGGCATCTACACCTACTGAAGTGATTGTACCACCGGAGATACCATCCACTTGGTAATCAGGTTTCTCTACCTTGCCATTTTTTACGACTCCCAAAGTGATAGCTCCATTTTCCAAAGTCTTCTTACCTACAAATTCATTTTGGAAATGGTCGGTTGCAATTTCAGCACCCAGCCCCGGAGTTTCACTAGCGTGTGAGAAGTAAGTACCGTAAACGGTATCTTTATCTTCGTTCAGTGCAACATATCCCCAGATAGCGCCCCAAAGACCGGCACCGTAAACAGGAACTACATATTTAGTCTGACCGTCCACTTCGCATACAAACACGTGCAGACGTTGTTGTTCTTTTGCTTCTTTCTCGTAGTTGGTAGCAAATTCGCCCGTATTTTCGGTCAGCGTACCGTCTACGTTCATCAGCATATCCCCTTTCACATATTTCTGATATTCAGCATCCGCATCTTCCACATTCTTAATGTTCAATGCAGCGAGGATTTGTTTCTTAGTGTCCAACTGCACATTCTTGTCTTGTGTAGATTTCAGTGAAGAACTAACGAATGCCAGCAGGAATGCTACGATAATAACCATTACCGAAGCATAAATGATAGTATAACTATTACTATTCGTATTCATTTTCTTTCGGTATTTATTGGTTAGACTTGATAGTGCGTTTCTCGCGACGGCTGATATTGCTTTGTACTACACAGTAGTCAATCAGCGGAGCGAAGATGTTCATCAGCAGGATGGCAAGCATCATACCTTCCGGATAACCCGGATTCAGTACGCGGATAACGATAGCCATCACACCGATCAGGAATCCGAAGATATATTTACCTCTTTCTGTACGTGCGGAAGTCACAGGGTCAGTAGCCATAAATACGGCACCGAAGCAGAAACCACCAAGAACGAGATGTTCGTACCAAGGCATTTGAGCCATTGTGTTGTTTTCCATGCCGATTGAGTTGAATACCCATGCCATGAATGCGCCACCGACGAATACGGAAATCATTGTCTTCCAGCTTGCAACACCTGTCCAAAGCAGGATAACGGCACCAATCAGGATAGCGATTACGCTGGTTTCACCAATAGAACCCGGAATCAGACCTGTAATCATATCCATGTTGAACGCAGGAACACTACCTGTTGTAGCAGCTTGTCCCAGCGGAGTGGCAACGGTGAGTCCGTCTACGCTTTGTCCTAAACCGAAGATGCTGTCTCCTGACACCCAAACAGCATCACCGGACATCTTGGTCGGGTATGCGAAGAACAGGAATGCACGAGTAATCAACGCAACGTTGAATACGTTCATACCTGTACCACCGAATACTTCTTTTGCGAAGATAACAGAGAATGCAGTAGCTACGGCAAGAATCCACAGCGGACAGTCTACCGGAACGATCATCGGGATCAGGATACCGGAAACAAGGAATCCTTCCTGGATTTCTTCTTTCTTCCATTGAGCTACGACGAACTCAATGCCAAGACCTACTACGTATGATACGATTATTTTAGGCAGTACTGCCAGGAATCCATAGATAAACATTTCGATGAAGCTGCCAGTAGCACCTGTGTGAGTGAAATGCTGGTAACCTACGTTGTACATACCGAACAGCAAAGCCGGTATTAACGAAATAACCACAATCGACATGATGCGCTTGCTATCGATTGCGTCATGTATGTGCGTTCCCGTTTTCGCAGTCTTGCTGGGCACGAACAGGAATGTTTCGAAGCCGTCAAACACCGACTGGAATGCGTGGAATTTGCCGCCCTCCTCAAAGTTCGGCTTTATCTTATCGAGATAATTTCTTAACGCTTTCATTTATTTAATTGAAAATTGAAAGTTGAGAGTTGAAAATTGGCTGTGCTGGGTTTATGCTGTATCCACAGAGAGCCGTTTCGCAAGATTTCAACTATCGCTTATTTTAATTTTTATTATTTAATCTCTTATTCGATTACGCCATTTCTGAACGGAGCATATCGAGTCCGGCACGAACGATGCGTTGCAGTTCCATCTTTGAAGAGCAGACGAATTCGCAAAGGGCGAAGTCTTCGGGAGCTACTTCATAGATGCCGAGTGCTTCCATACGGTCGATGTCACCGGCGATAATTGCTTTAATCAGATATTCGGGTAGAATGTCCATTGGGAATACTCTATCGTATTCACCCGACATAATCATGTGACGTTCGCCACCTTTGATACGGGCATCCAACGTATATTCCTTCTTACCCATCAACCAGCTGAAATAAGAACGATTGGCACTGAACTGGTTGAAACGCGGCATGATCCATCCAAGCATTTCGTGAATGTCGTCACCTTCGGGGATAACAGTCAGTTGGCTATGGAATGCGCCCAAGAATCCGTTCGGGGATACTTGCTTTCCTGTCAGCACGTTACCGCTGATGTAGCGTAAATCTTTGTCTTTTGTTACATTGCCGGCAAACACGTTGGTGAGCAATGCGCCTACCTGTAGTTTGCAGTATGCAGGTTTCAACACTTCGGAACCTGTCACAGCTACTGTACGGGTGAAATCTACATGGCCTGTATTGAAGAGGCGACCGATGAAGATTACGGCTTGCGGATCAATAGTCCATACCGTTTCGCCCTTGGATACGGGGTCGAGGTGGTTGATCTGAACGCCTACATTACCTGCAGGGTTCGGTCCGTCGAATGCGGTGATTGTAACGTTCTTAGCCTGTGTCAATGCGGCAGCGTTCTGTTTCACACTGATGTTCAGGTAGGTTTTTGCCAGTTTGGCAAGAGCATCAAGCCCTGTCTGGAAGTTTGCTTCTTCGCCTTTGAGGGCGAACTCTAAATCCGGAGCCAATGGATTGGTATCAAATGCGGAGATGAAGATTCCTTTCGGGGTTACCGTCGGATCTGCAATGATGTCATAAGGACGCTGTTTGATAAACGCGAAAAGTCCGGCTTCCAACAGAGCGGATTTCACAGCTTCAGCATCCATCGAAGCAACATTCTTTTTCCCAAAATCTTCATAGTCCTGCTCTGCAGCAGCTTCTACTACGATGTTCAATACCTTACGACGAGCACCACGTTCTACACTCGTCACCACGCCGCTCACCGGCGAAACAAATTTCACTTCAGGATGATACTTGTCGATAAACAAGGGTCCACCAGCCATTACATATTCCTGCTCTTTCACAACTACCTTAGGCGTCACTCCAGGAAAGTCATCGGGTACAAGTGCGTAGAATCCCGGTTCTTTTACTGTTGCGTACGTTTCAGCAGCTTTTCCTTTCAGGTTTATGTCAAGGCCTTTACGTAACTTTATTACATTTGCCATGCTATATAAAATAATGGTTTCATAAATTTGCCGCAAAAGTAATAAATAAGATTGGGATTCGGTAGGAAAAAAGAAAGGAATTACGGATATATTTCCGTAATTCCTTTCGTGTTCGTACACGTAAATCATCTTTCTCGTAATCATCTTTCTTTTGTCTTGAAACAAAAGAAAGAAGCAAAGAAAAATTCAAGGCTGACTTTTTTCTCCTACTCGCTTCCTTCACTTCGCTAAAGGGCAGAAACTCGCTACGCTCAAACAGTCTGCCCTTCTTAACGCTACGTTACGGGCGCTCGCTTGACGGAGAAAAAAGTAGGCCGGGGAAAGCCGCCGGCTGGTCCGCTGTATAATGTTCGTGAGGGGTATTAGGAAAGGAACTCTCTGTATCTTTCTATTTTTCTATCTCTACTATCTCTATTATATCGTATTCTATATCTCTATTATATATGCGAATCAGTAGTTGAACTCTGATTCCTTGTTTTAGAAAATTAGATAAAT